>NZ_JBFAHF010000024.1:0-122521 GCF_040654015.1 Nocardia sp. NPDC050799 | reverse complement strand
GTCCCGCGCGCCGCCCGGCGAGTAGCTACTCGCCGGGCCGCGCTCGTCGCTCAGTGGCCTCGCTGTGCCGTGATCTCCGCGTCCTCACGCCGGCGGCGAGGTCACCGCGGCGGATATCGCTGCCGCGCCGAACATTCGAAGACATTCGGCGCGAGAAATATTGAAACAGCTCGAAAGGTCAGTTCTTGCGCAACCGGCCGGCAGGAGCGCCGGGCGGTCGGCGCTCAGAGCGCGACGAACTCGTAACCGTGCGCGGCGGCCACTTCCTCGGAGAACAGGCGCCCGCGATCCGTGCTCAGCCCCGCGGCGAGCCCGGCATCGTCGGCCACCGCGCGCTGCCAGCCCTTGTCGGCCAGGGCGACGACGTAGGGCAGGGTGGCGTTCGTCAGAGCGTTCGTCGACGTGTTCGGGACGGCGCCGGGCATATTCGCCACGCAGTAGAACAACGAGTTGTGTACCCGATAGGTCGGCTCGGCGTGCGTGGTCGGCCGGGAGTCCTCGAAGCAGCCACCCTGGTCGATGGCGACGTCGACCAAGACCGATCCGGGTTTCATACGCGCCACCAGGCTGTTCGGCACGAGCGTGGGAGCCTTCGCCCCGGGTATCAGGACCGCTCCGATGACGAGGTCGGCACGCAGGACCGCCTGCTCGATCGCGTAGGCATTGGAGGCGACCGTCTCGACCTGTCCGCCGTAGCGCGCGTCGATATCCCGGAGCCGATCCAGGGAGAGGTCGAGAACGGTCACATCCGCGCGCATACCGGATGCCACCGCGATCGCGTTGCTTCCGGCGACACCGGCGCCGATCACCACGACCTCGGCGGGCCGGACCCCCGGGACCCCGCCCATCAGGACCCCGCGGCCACCGGCCGGTTTCAGCAGGTGGTAGGCCCCGGCCTGCGCCGACAACCGGCCGGCCACCTCACTCATCGGCGCCAGCAGCGGCAAGGACGCCCCCGCGGTCACGGTCTCGTAGGCGATCGCCGTGATGCCGGAGGCCAGCAGCGCGTCGGTGCAGGTTTTCGAGGCCGCCAGATGCAGGAAGGTGAACAGCACCTGATTCGCGTGCAGTAGTGAGTATTCCTCCGTTACGGGTTCTTTCACCTTGAGGAGCAGATCGGCGGTTCGCCATACCTCCTCGGCGGTGCGCGCGATCTCGGCGCCGACGGCCGAGAAATCCTCGTCGAGGAACGAGGATCCGATGCCCGCACCCGCCTCGATTACGACGGTATGGCCGTGGCGAACGAGTTCGTGTGCGCCTGCGGGTGTGATCGCGACACGGTATTCGTGCGTTTTGAGCTCGCGAGGAACCCCGATCTTCACTGGGCCGGCTCCATCGCTGTGTGCGTCACGGCAGAAGGACCCGGCAGCGTGTCACGCGCTTCTGTCACGGAGACTCCTCCTTGTTGTGTTTCGGACATACGGAATGGAACGGTCACGCTTCCTGACGGTGAATCGGAAGCCATGATGCCCTTCGTCCACTGTTGGTCGTGAGCTCGTGGATCTGCGGCCGGGGGTGCGCAACCGAACTGTTATCCGGCTATCGCGCAATGTGCGCCCGAAATAGGTGAGTTGTCGCGGTCGTGCGCTCAATACCCGGCCCTATGACCCCAGCTGTCCGATCCGGGACCTCAGAATTCGGCGTGGAGGCGAGCCCAGTCGATCTCCCATTGCTCCATTCGGCGCAATCGGATGCGGTGGGCGATCAACGCGGCCGGCAGGCAGTAGAGCAGGACCGGCGCGCTCCAGGCGAACAGCCCGACGAGGGCGGAGTCGAACAGGACCGACAGATCGTTCGGAGGTGCCGTGGTGTGCGTGCCGTTCCGCTCCACCCAGATCTCGACGACCTCACCTCGGCGATACCCGGACGGGGCGTACACGTGGCCGGTGTGCTGTGCGCCGGTGGCGAACCAGGTGGCCGGGACGGTGGGGTACAGGTCGTATTCGCTGGGGGCGGGTGCGGTGTCCAGGAGCGTCGCGGGTACGCGGGACCGTTCGGCCGCCGCTGTGGCAGCGGATTCGCTCAGTCCTCGATGAGCGTGGATCCCGACCGCCGCCGCGATCGGGATCGCCGAGCCGGTGACGAGCAGCGCACCGCATACGAGCCAGGCGAGGAGGCGGTCTCCGGGGCGCAGGAGTGGACTGTCGCGCCACGGCCGCAGGTTCCACAGCCGTGTGGTGGCGGTGGGGTAGCTGCTTGGTGGGAAGATCATTTGTTCTGTCCGGGAGAAGAAATCGGGTTGCTGACGTTTCCCTCCGATCATCTCAGGCCATCCCCGGGGTGTCGGTGTCCGAAGCCTGTGATGCGCCTCATGTATCGTGTCTCGCCGCCCAACGAATTCCGCGGGCAAGCGAACGCAGTCGGAGTCCCACCGGGCGATTCGATCGTCCGCGCCGTCGATATCCGCGTGACCGATCCGACCGGGCAGCCCGGTCACCACGTGCTGTGGGCGGCTTCGGATGGCCGGGATCACGCGGACGGTTCCTCTCGGTGCGCGGGTGCCTCGAGCAGCCGGTCGAGGTGGGTACGCGACCAATCACACAGCGTATGGATGGTGGCCACGAGCCGAGTTCCGGCCGCGGTGAGGGAGTAGTCGACGTGCGGATTGGCGGTGCCGTGGTCGTAGCGGACTATCAGCCCGTGGTTTTCGAGTTCCCGGAGAGTCTGGGTGAGCATCTTGTAGCTGATGCCGTCGACCGCGCGGTGCAGCGCCCGGAAACGGTGGTGGCCCGCCCCGATCTCCTCCATGACACGGAGGCCCCATTTCGTCGACACCGCGGCGAATACCCGCAGCGCGATATCGCGAGCGCGCTGCTCTGCGTCGTCGTCGCCGGACATCGGGAACCACCGCTCACCTTCGAGTGCGTACTGCTGCCGCCGGTGGCTTCACCGTAGCGTCTCGACCATGCAGATCCTGAAGACCTACGCCCGTTTGTTCGTCGACGACCTCGACACCGCGCTGCCGCTCTACGAGAGCATCGTCGGCGCCCCGGCGGATCTGCGCTTCGGGTTCGAGCAGGCGGAGCTCGCGGCGGTCGGCGATTTCCTGCTCATCGCCTGCCCGCCCGACGATGTCGACCGCTATCGCTCGACAGTCGGGCCGGTGATCGTCGACGACCTCGACCGGTCGATCGCTCGACTCACGGCCACGGCGGCCGTCGTGACCGGGGGGCCGTTCACAAGCGCAACCGGCCGCTTCGCCTATCTTCGCCATCCCGACGGGGCCGACGTCGAGTACGTCGAATGGTCACCAGCGGTACGGGCTCGCGTGCTCGGTTGAACTCGGCGAGGTTTCGGCGGCAGGTGCTCACACCAGCACCGGGCCGGGTATCGGACCGGGTGAGCCGGCCGGAGTGCCGGCAGTTCCGACATTCGGATCCCGGCGATTCGATTGTCCGGCCAGTGACCGGCCGGTCTCGGTAATATGGTCTCCACCTGGGGTGACTCCGGTTTCCGGAGGTGTGGGCGCGGGGCGCTCGAGGCGTCGGCCGGGCGCACATCTCCGAGTAGATGCTTGATCGTTGTTAACCTTTTGCTGTCGGTACGGGTCGAGCGACCGGCCACCTGCGAGCGAAGGGAACCTGCACGATGACGACAATGTGTCAGGTCACCCCGTCCGGGACGCCACTGCACGAAGGATCTGCCGATGACCCCGCCCGATTCGTCGACCACCGAGGAGTTCGTGGCGGCGGTGGAGCGAGTGCAGGTGGCACTCATCCAGGCGGCCCGGCAATTCCGGACGATGGATCGTGCGGGCATCAACCAATCGGCGCGCAGCGCACTCGCGGCGATTGTGAAGTTCGGGCCGCTGTCGATGTCCGAACTCGCGGCCCACGAGGGTGTGGACCCGGCGAGCGTATCGCGAACCGTCCGGAAGCTCGAGGAGTCCGGGGATGTCGTACGCCGCACCTCCGACGAGGACGGCCGGGTCAACCTGATCGAGGTCACCGAGTCCGGCCGCGAGTTGTTCCTGCGCAGTCGCCGGCAGCTGACCGAGATCATTCTGGACCGGATCTCGACGCTCTCACCCGAGCAGCTGGCCACGATCGTCGCCCTCGGCGACGGGCTGGAGCTGCTGGTGTCGGCGACGGGCCCGCGCCCTTCCTGACGACCCTGTACAGGTGCCGAACATGTACGGCGCCCGGTGATCTCACCGATCCGGCCCCTTGACCCCGCGGGGTCACGCATCGGCCCCGATTCACACCCCTGCTCCGCCGGTCGCGCCTGCGCGTCACCGGCCGATCGAACGGATTCTCATGACCGTGCTGAGTGCCGAGCCCGCGGCCGAACAGGTGGGCCGCACACCGCCGAGCCGCCGGCCGGTTACCGGCTCGCGGGTCACCTCCCTCCTCGGTGTGGCCGCGCCACCGCTGGCCCTGATCATCCTGCTGGCGGTCGGCTGGAACGTGATGGCCGCCCGGATGGACAGCCCGCTGGTGCCGTCGCTCGGCGCGATCGGGGACGAACTCGTGACCCTGTCCACCGGCGGTGCGCTGTGGGCGAACCTCCAGGTGACGCTGACGCGTGTGCTCCTGGGCTTCGCGGTGGCGTTCGTCGTGGCCGTGGTGCTCGGGATCGCCATGGGCCGCAACAAATACGTCCGGCGGTTCCTCGAGCCGGCCGTACTCCTGGGATTGGTGACGCCGGGCCTGGTGAAGGCGCTGCTGTGCGTCATCTGGTTCGGCATCAGCATGGTCAACCCGATCCTGGCCGTGGCACTCGCCGCCGCGCCCGCACTCATCGTCAACATCACCCAGGGTGTTCGCGAGGTCGATCCGCAACTGCACGAGATGGCCCATGTGTACCACTTCAGCGCGTGGACCCGGCTGCGGCGGATCTGGATGCCCGCCCTGGCGCCCTCGCTGTTCACCGGCGCCCGGCTGGGAATCGCGATGTCGTGGAAGGTGATCGTCCTGGTCGAGATATTCGGGCTGGCCAGCGGAGTCGGATATCAGCTGAACCTCGAGTTCTCCAATCACAACGTGGCGGGCGTACTCGCCTGGACGATCGCCTTCGCCCTGGTCATGACCGCGATCGAGTACGGCGTCCTGCAAACACTGGAGCGGCGGGTCTCCCGCTGGCGTAAGGAGTCCTCGGTATGAGCGCCGGTATCGAACTGCGCGATATCGCCAAATCGTTCGTGAGCAAGAAGGACGGCACCGTCCAGGCGGTTTTCGAGAACTTCTCGCTCGACGTGGCACCGGGTGAACTCGTCGCCCTCGTGGGCGCGTCGGGCACCGGTAAGACCACCCTGCTGCATCTGGTGGCGGGGCTGGAGACCGCGGATGCCGGTGTGATCCGGGTCGGTGCGCACACTGCGCCGATACGGACCGGAATGGTGTTCCAGCAACCGCGGCTGCTGGACTGGATCAGCGTCGCCGAGAACATCGAGATCGCCGCGAAATCGGCCGGTCAGAGCGTGTCGGTCGTCCCGGAACTCATCGAGGCGGTCGGTCTGAGCGACTACGCCGGCGCCTACCCGTCGGTCTTGTCCGGCGGTCAGCGCCAGCGTGCCGCGGTCGCGCGGGCGTTCGCGGTGGATCCGGACATCGTCCTGTTCGACGAACCGTTCAGCGCGCTCGACGAACTCACCGGCCGCAAGCTGCGGCTGCTGCTGCAAACCCTGCTGATCGAACGCTCGGTCACCGGACTCCTGGTCACCCACAACGCGCTCGAAGCGGCCTTCCTGGCCGACCGGGTGATCGTGCTCGCCGACCGGCCGGCCCGCATCGTGCAGGACCTGCGGGTCGACCTCTCGCGTCCGCGTTCCACCGAGGACTCCACGCTGTTCGACCTGCACCGCGACATCATCGCCCACATCGCCTGAGACAGACCCGAACCAGAAACGGAGACCCCGTGTCCACCACACGCGGCAATATCTTCACTCGCGAAGCCACCCTGGGGCCGGCCGTGACACGCCGGCAGGCCCTCCGGGCCGGTGCCGCGCTCTGCGGCGGACTCGGTCTCGGCGCGCTGCTGGTCGCCTGCGGTGACGCCGGCACCGCCGCGGTCGACGCGAACGGTAATCCGTTGCGGCCGATCAAGATCGGAGCGGTGCAGCCCGGGACCGCGGGTTCGGTGATCGATCCGATCACCGGGCAGTTCGGTCTCGATACGAAGCACGGCCTCGATCTGAAACGCGACGGCGGCGGCGGTGTCGGCACCGGGCAGGAGAATCTGCTGACCGGCCTGCTCGACACCTTCGCCTTCGGGCCGCTCGGGGCCACCGACGCCAATACTTCCGGCCATGACGTGGTCATCGTCGGACCCCAGCTCTGGAATCACGGCCGGTGGCTCGTTCCCGCGGACAGCGATATCGACTCGGTCGAGGGCCTGCGCGGGAAGCGCATCGGCGTCCAGCCGGCGGGCTCCGATACCTACAAGGCGGCCGCACTGGCCTTGGCGGTCAACGGGATCGACTTCGAACGGGAGTTCCAGATCTTCCCCGGCCAGCCGATCGCCAATCTGGCTCTGTACGAGCGCGGCGACCTGGACGCGATCATCGCCATCGAACCCAATGCCACCCGTCTGGTTGCCCAGGGCAACCGGCAGGTCGCGACGGTTTCGGAGCTGTGGCAGCAGGGGACGGGGGACTCGAACCCGCTGTTCCTCAACGGTGCGGCGTTCAATCGTCGGTGGCTCGACCAGAACCGGGATACCGCGAAGCGGTTCGTCGCCCTGCGCACCGAGGCGAATGCGCTGATCACCGGCGATCCCGCACTGCTGGCCCAGCACTATGAAGCCTTCGGGATACCGGCCGGCGAGGAGGCCGCCATCGCACTGCTGCCCGAGCGGCTCCGCGATATCTATCCCTCCGTCTGGGATCAGAGCGTGTTCACGAATATGGACCGCCAGATCCAGGTGGCCCTCGATATCGGCCTGCTGTCGCGGCGCGCGGAGCGGCCGGTCTACGAAAGCCTGAGTTGAGCGAGCCGGTGGCCGCGCCGACCGTACCGCATCCACGGACCGCCCTGCTGGCCTGCTGTGCGAGCCTGTTCCTGTCCTCGCTCGACACGTCGGCGCTCGTGGTCGCGCTTCCCTCGTTGCAAGCCGACCTCGGCCTCGACGTCGGGGGACTGCAGTGGGTCGTCGTGGCCAACGCCCTGGCCCGCGGCAGCACCCTGTTCCTCGCCGGCTCGCTGGCCGACCGTTACGGGCCGCGGCGGATATTCCGGATCGGCGTCGTCCTGTTCGGCGTGGCCTCGCTGCTGTGCTTCGTCTCCTCCGGTTTCGCCGAACTGATCGTCTGGCGGGTCCTGCAGGGCATCGGCGGATCACTGATGACTCCCGCGTCGATCTCGCTGCTCACCGGGGTCTTCCAGGATCCGGTCGCCCGCAGCCGGGCGCTGGGCTCCTGGAGCGCGACCGCCGGAGTGTCCACGGCACTGGGGCCGGTCATCGGCGGGATGCTCGTCGCGACCGTCGGGTGGCGCAGCGTGTTCCTGATCTGCCTGCCGTTCGCGGTACTCGTGGTGATCGGTCTGCACTGGGTGCCCGAGTCCCCGGTCCCGCGGTTGCGGCGGCGCATCGATCCGGCCGGTCATCTGTCCATCGCCGCGACGCTGTTCTTCGTGACCTTCGCACTGTCCGGCGGTGCCCGCGACGGCTGGCTGTCGGCGACGACGCTGGTCGCGCTGGTCGCGGCCGTGTTGTCGATAATGATCGTCGTCGGAGTCGAGCGGCGGGCAGCGGACCCGGTCCTCGACCTGACAGTCTTCCGCCGCCCCCAACTGCGCGGTGCGGTACTGACGGCCGGGTTCTCCTACTTCTGCCTCACCGGGATGAACTTCGTCAACAGTCTCTACCTCCAGCAGGTACGCGGGTACTCGCCGTGGGAGGCGGGGCTGATGGCGCTACCGCTCACGGCCGGAACCCTCGTCGCCGCGCAGGTGTCCGGGCGACTGCTGGGGCGTTACGGTCCACGAAGGCCCGTTCTCCTCGCCTATCTCTTCCTGATCACCGCCATGGCGTCATTGGCGTTCGCGGCCTCGACGACCTCGTCGATCGGCTGGATCCTGGTGGCCTTCGCGCTCCTCGGTACCGGTATGGGTATGGCGAACCCACCGGCGACTTCGTCGGCCGTGGCCGCGCTCCCGCGCGAACGCGCCGGCTCGGCCAGCGCGATCACCAGTACCTCGCGGCAGGTCGGAATGAATCTGGGTACGGCCACCCTGGGCGCGGTGACCGTCTCCGTAGCAGGCTTCTTCGCGCGGTCCGAACCTGTCACCCCGCACGATTTCACCTCCGGAATGCGCATCGCCTACGCCGCCACCGCAATCGTGGCCGTCCTCGCGCTCGTCGCCGCGCACCGCTGTTTCCCGGCGACCCCGAACTCGACCACATCCGCGGTCGACGCCACCCCACGAAAGGAACGATCCGATGAGCAGCAACGAATCGAAGGCCGCCCCCGCGAAGATCACGAGCGTCCGGACCGGCGCGATCTTCACCCTTCCCTACCTGGTCGGCCTCGAGGAGGGTTACTTTCTCGACGAGGGCGTTGATCTGGAGCTGGTCGCGCCCGGCGCCTACAACGTCAGTGTCAAGCCGATCGAAGACCATCATCTGGTGAGTTCGTTCGGTGGCATCTCCCGCGGCTTCGAAGACGGTGACGTCTCGCTGTACCGTGCCTGCGAATGGGGGCAGGTCCGGCGGGCACAGGATTCGGGTCGCGGCGGCCAGATCGTGACCCAGCGGGCGGCCATCGCCAGCCAGGCGATCTTCGTACGCCCCGACTCGGAGGTGTTCCACCCGCAGGGTCTGCGCAACCAGCAGGTCGCGGTGAACTTCCACCACGGCTCCCACTACCTCGCGATCCAGACGCTCGAAGGGTTCATCGAGCCCGACGAACTGAAGGTCGTGCACGTCGGTGGTCCGGCCGACCGGTTCCGCGCCTTGCGCGACGGCACCGTCGAAGCCGTAGCACTGATGGAGCCGTACATCAGCCTGGCGCTGAAGCAGGGCTACCGGCTCATCGCCGAAGCGTTCTACACCGGCGCCGAGATCGCCGACGAAAAGGTCGATCCCGAGGTCTACGCGGCGATCGACCGCGGGGTCCGCCGGGCCGTCGCCGATATCAATGCCGATGTCACGCCGTACCTGCACTACTTCACCGCGGAGATCCCGGAAGAGCTGGGCACGCTGGAAGAGTCGGATATCAGCACGTGGCGACTGCGCTTCGCGGATCCGCAGCCGTACGCGCCCGAACAGTTCGACCAGACCTACCGCTGGCTCCTGAAGTGGGGTCTGATCGAATCCGGCTCCGACTTCAAGAAACTGGTCGACAACCGAGCACTCTCCTTGTGAGTCGGTGGCGTCCGGGGTGGTGTATCGCGCGGTGCACCACCCCGGACAGCGAACCGTATGCCCCTGAGCGGAGGCTTCCCCCGCTCGTCCCCGGCCGGGAATGGCTGTCCCGCAGCGGCATCGGGTAGATTCCCATTCCCGACCGACGCACTGTCTGTCGTGAGTCGAGACCTGGGGTTCGATGTGAGACGCCGACGTATGAGGCCCGCGCTGCTGGTCGCTGTTGCCGCTGCGATGTTCGCCGCATCCGTCACGGTGTTCGGTGCCGGGCACGGCGCCGCCGACAGTGGCGATCCGATCGTCGACACGAAGAAGTTGCTCGCCGATCCGGTCTCTCCGAACGGCTCGCGAATCGTCGCGAGCAGAGTCGACGGCCGCAGCCTGACCATCCTGGTCCACTCCGCGGCGATGGACGAGAACATCACCGTCCGGGTGCAGCGCCCCCGCGACGCTTCACAACCCCGGCCGGTGCTGTACCTGGTGAACGGGGCAGGCGGGGGCACCGACGCGGCGACCTGGTGGGCCAATACCGATGTCGGCGAATACCTGGCCACCAAGGACGTGAATGTCGTGATGCCGGTCGGTGGTGCGTTCGCCTACTACACCGACTGGAAGCACGATGATCCGGTGCTCGGCCGCAACAAGTGGCGCACCTTCTTCCTCGACGAGCTGCCGCCGCTGGTCGACGCAGCACTGGGCACCAATGGGATCAATGCCATCGCCGCGAACTCGATGACCGCCACCGCGATTCTGCAAATGGCCGAGGCCGCCCCCGGTTTCTACCGGAGCGTCGCCGGGTACAGCGGCTGCGCCCAGATCGCGGACCCCATCGGGCGGCAGTTCACCAAACTCGTCGTCGAACTCTACGGTGGCGGCGATGTCCGCAATATGTACGGCGAAGACGACGATCCGGCGTGGGTCGCCAACGATCCGGTGGTGAACGCCGAGGCGCTGCGCGGTACCAGGTTGTTCGTTTCGACCGGCAACGGACTGCCGGGGCAGTGGGACACCGTCGACGGCGACTACGCGCTGCCGGGCCCCCAGGGTCTGGCCAATCAGCTCTTGGTAGGCGGTGTCATCGAGGCCGCCACCGGGTGGTGCACCCGCAATCTCCAGGACCGGCTCGCTCAACTCCGGATTCCGGCCACCTTCGACTACGCGCCGTCGGGCACGCACTCCTGGGGTTACTGGCGTGACGCGTTCTACCGTTCTTGGCCGCTACTCGCCGAGGGACTCGGGATACCTGCATAAGACACGCCGTCCGGGCTGCGCCATGCAGTGATGGCAGGCCGCGCACGCACCGCCGGAACAGCACCGCTTCTACTGCGGGCCCCACACGAGGGCGAGTGTGGCATTCGGATCACGGTGCGCGGATATGTCCTTCATCTGAACGGTAGTGAATAGCGTACTTGCGCACCGTTCGCCGAAGCTGTCGACGGTCCCGGCATCGCCGACTGTTGGAGGACCATGAACCGCCGGATCGTTTCGGCTGCTCACCGTGCGCGAAGCGACCGCACAGATACCTCCGGGCGAGGCCCCCGAACGTCGGGGAAACTTCGGCGGTGGCGGTACCGCGTGACCGCCCTCGCGGCACTGCTGCTGGTACTTCCGGCCGCGGTGGGCGCCACCGCGTTCGCCGCCGGGGACGGCGAGTCGATCGCGCCCGCCGGGTACCCGGCGCTGAATTGGATGAACATCCGGGATTCCGACGGGGTTGCAGTCACCGACTACGATTTCGTCGCCTCCGACGGCGGACCGTTCGAACCGCTGGAGACTGCGATATCAGTCCTTCTGAGCTTGGAATTCGCAGGTTATATCGTCCTCGTGACCTGCGCCGTCTGGGTGATCGGATACACGATGAGCTTTCGCTGGCTGGACCCGATCGGGGACGCGCTGGCGGGAGTCGCGAAAAGCCTCACCGGGCAATTGGGTATCCCGATGCTGCTGCTCGTCGCGGCGTCGATCGGCGCATTCTTCGTCGGCTGGTTCGTGCTACGCGGCCTCCACACTCGGGCCGCGACACAGGCGGTCACCATGGTGGCGGTGGCCGTGATCGGGCCGGTATTCCTGGCCGCACCGCTCGAGGATGTGCTGTCCTCGCACGGCCTGCTCGCACAGGGCCGTGATCTCGGAATAGCCGTCGCGGCCGGATTGAACGGAAAGACGAACGCGGATCCCGCCGGAATTGTTGCGTCCATGCAGAACACACTGGTCGACAACTTCGCCCGACGGTCCGTTCAGGTGTGGAACTTCGGACATGTGGTCGATGACCGGCCGAGTTGCGCCGCCACCTGGTCCTCCGGAATGCAGTCGGATTCGGAAGAAGCCGTCATGTCCGGCATCCGCGGGTGCGGTGACACCGCGGCGTATCAGGCGACTCAGAATCCGAGCATGGGCCAGATCGGCTCCGGCTCGGTCCTGCTGATCTGCGCCGCGATCCTGCTCGCCTTCGGCGTCTATCTGTCGGTCAGGATCATCTGGTCCGCACTCGACTCCCTCTTCCACGGTTTCGCGGCGATCTTCGGTTTCGCCGCAGGCGGGTTCGTCTACGGCCCCACACAGACCTTTCTGGTCCGCAATCTGGTGGACAGTTTCTACAGTGCCGCGGCCATGGCCGTCTATGTCATCTATCTGGGCCTCTACGTCCTTTTCCTCGGTAACCTGTTCGACCGGGCGCCAGGGCAGACCATGGTGGTGCTGATCCTGGGGGCCATCGTCGAGATCGTCGGCGTGCTGCAGTTCCGGCGCCTGGTACGCGCGCTGCACCAGGGCAACGAGTGGATCGTTGGCCGATTCTCCCTCGCCTTGCAGCAGGGGCCGAGTAGCGGAGGCGGCGGATCGAGCGCGCCGGGCGGAGGCTCGACCGCGGTGGGCGGAGGCTCGACCGCGGTGGGCATGGGGCCGAGTGGTGTCGCCAACTCAGGCGTGCCCGGGCTCGGGATCCTCGCGGGGGCCGCCGCACTCCAGACATTCAACAGCACCCCGGCCACCGCGTGGCTGTTCAATCGGGTCAGGCCGCTGGAGCCCTACTCGGCCCAGCGGCAACGCGCACAGACCGATCAGTGGGCCGCCTGGAACGCCCGATGGAACGGCGCGAAAAT
This sequence comes from Nocardia sp. NPDC050799, assembly GCF_040654015.1. NCBI lineage: Bacteria > Bacillati > Actinomycetota > Actinomycetes > Mycobacteriales > Nocardiaceae > Nocardia > Nocardia sp. NPDC050799. The sequence continues at coordinate 110,117 of NZ_JBFAHF010000024.1, read as the reverse complement.
CGGTGGGGCCGACGGTTTGTTCACGCATTTCTATTTGGATCGACTGCATTTGTCGCACGCTGCCAGGGACGCGGTCGGCGTGGCGGCGCGGGATGGACGCGGTGGGGTGGATACCGTCCGGGGCGCGGCGGCAGCCGTCGACGGAGTCCTCGTCGGCGGCGGTGCGTTCCTCGGCCAGGTGGCGGCCTCGCTACGGGGAGCCGGCTTCCGCGACGAGGATATGATCCAGCGCGCTGTGGAAGCGCGGGGATACGTGTTGAATCATGCGGGAGACGTATCGCTGTCGGACAAGAATCTGGCCGAGGTCGTCGTGGCTTCGCAGTACGCTTCCGCGATGAACACCCCGGCAGCCCACGCCGAGGTCGAACGAGCCGCCCTCGCCTATGCACTCGGGCGGGAAGGCATCGAGCTGCGGGGAAAGGCGCGCACTGTCGGCGCCGACTATCTCGCGGCACCTTCCCGCGCAAAGCTCGACCGCATCCAGAAAGTGGCATCGGGCACGGAATCGGACGACTATTCGCCCGGCGACGCCGCGCGAATCCTGCGCTGGATCGGTGACGAGCAGGCGACCCGACTGGCGGCGGCGGCCACCCGGTACGCCGGCGATCCGGCCGACCTCGCCGCGCGCAGAGCGTTCCTCGGCGCACTCGATACGTCGATCGACACCGATTACTGGTCGGCCGAAGCAACCCGGACACCGGCCTCCGCCACATTCTCCCGAGTCGACTGACCGCGCCGGCCGGCACGACACCCGACCTGTGGCGGAGCCGCGACCGGGCAACCCGGTGAGGGGAGCGGCTCGAGCCCGAACAGACCCACGCCGACCGGACAGCTGCACCGGCGTACTGCGTCAGCCGACGCGATCGGTCCGGACAGCCGCGGGCAGCGAACCCGGCGGGCCGGCACCACCGGCCGTCGCTGTAGCGGTTCGCCGCCGCGCCCGCCGGAAGCGTACTTCGCCGGCCACTATCGTCGCCTCGGTCATACCGCCGCCGCCCTCGACGATCGCGGCACATATGTCGTGTGCTCGTGACCCGTCGACGTCGATCACCGCCATATCGGCCGACCGTCCCGGCTCCAGCCTGCCGATACGGCCGGCCAGACCCATGGCCTCGGCACCACCCGCGGTCACGGCGTGGAACAGCCGGCAATGTAGATCACGCTGATGGTAGCCCTGGCGACGGGCGATCCTGTACAACTCCGCGGTATCGGCCAGGACATCCAGCGAGGGGCTGGACGACAAGGAATCCGTACCGACAGCGAGGTGGTTGCCCTCGCGGAGGTAATCGGCCACCGGGGCGTCGTCCAGGCCGAGCACGGCATTCGAGCGGGGACACAGTGCGACGACCGTATTCGTCCTGCGCAAGATTTCGCGATCGTCACCGTCGACATAGACGCCGTGCGCGATATGCGTGCACGAATCGAGCACGCCGGCCGACTCGGCGTAGGCCACCGGACTCGTTCCGGCCCCGCCCTGACGGAGTAGTGAGAAATCGCCATATCCGCGGTTGCGCCAGAAGTCGGCCAACGGCCCCGCCGCCCGGACCACGTATTCGTATTCGGCGCGTGATTCGGCCAGGTGGATATGACTGCGCTGTCGTCGGGCGCGCGACAGCGCACTCACCTCGGCGAGTACCCGGCCGTCCAGCGAATACGGTGCGTGCGGCGAGAGTCCGACAGCGCCGTAGCTGCTCGCGGCCGCGTTGTCGAGAATCTCGACCGTTCGTTGCCGGCCGCGATCGGTCCAGTCGGTGTAGCGCATGCCGATCACCTCCCAGAAGGCGATACCGTGCAGGCCGCCTGCCCAGAGCACATCGAGGGCTTCGACATGGGTGACCACATCGCTGACCGCCGTGGTCCCGGCGCGTAGTACCGCGTCCAGGCCGCGCTCCGCGGACCGGCGCCATGCACGACGGTTCGCGTAGTCGGCGGCGAAAACTTTCGACCAGGCCTCGAAACTGGGGTAGGAACGGGTGCCCAGGTCCGCCATATCGGTGTACTGCAGGTGGGTATGGGCGTTCACGAGCCCCGGAATCAGTGCTCCGGGCCATTCGACGACAGTGCCTCCGGTACTCAGATCCCGGCGCACCTCGTCGAACCGGCCCACCTGCACGATATTTCCGTGAGCCACCGCCACGGCCCCGTGGCGGAATGCGTGATTGCTTCCGGCGAGAACCCACGGGGCGGTATGTATCGTCGTTTCCACGGCACCCGGTGCGGCCGGCTTCACCACAACCACAGCCCCGGCATGACTCCGCTGATATTCGCCGCTGTGGCGGCGGCCGTCACAGCGACGAATATTGCCAGCACAGTTCGGTCGGCGGTGTCGAACCGGAGGGTACGGAGCCAGGTCCGCCGGTCGTTGGCGAAGCCGCGTAACTCCAGCGCGTCGGCGACGTCCTCGGCGTCGACGAACGCACCCACGGTCACCGGAACGATCAACGGCTGGAGCTGACGGATCCGCCGGACCGGATTACGGGTCGGTGCGGGTTCGTAGCCGCGTAACCGCTGCGCGGCGATTGTTTCCCGCAGATTGGCGGAAGTGGTCGGAAGAAAGCGGAACGTCAGGTCGATCGCGTAGGCGAACCGGGCGGGGACGCCCAACCGGGCGAAAGCGACCGAGAGGTCTCCCGGCCGCACGGCGAAAGCCAGTGGGAAACCGGTCATCGCGATCGCCAGAAAGCGCGTCGCCATATTGAGCGTGTACGAGATGGACGCCGTCGAAATACTCACGTCGATGACCGGGATCTGGACCAGTTCGGTCGAACTGTCACCGTATTTTCTGGCGCCGACGATGATGCCGTTGATGCTCGCGAAGACCAATACGAAAAAGCCGACGAAGAACCAATTGGAACGGACGGCCCGAAACGGGATCCGGGCGGACGCGTAGAAGGCGAAGGCGAGTACCGCCGCCGCTGCCATGAGCCGGAAATCCCGGATCTGTGTGACGAGGACGACGGTCAGGGCGGGAACGACGATCAGGACCCGCGGGTCTCTGCGGCCGAGAAACGAGTCCCCGGCGAGATAGCGAGCAGCCTCCACTATCGCCCCGCACGGTTCGCGAGCGGCTGCCACGCCCGGTCCAGCACGGGCACCAAAAGTAGGGACACCGTAGCCGTCGTAGCGACGGCCGGGAGGTAGGCGCCGGTGAACCAGTAGACGAAAGTATGTCCGAGGAGCACCTCGGTGATGGTGAAGGCCAGACCGGCCGCTACCGCGACGAAGGTCAGTCCCGCCAGGCGAACCGCCTGGAACGATTTACGCTTCACCTCGGGAAGGTAATGGGAGAGCAGGCTCGCGATCACACCGATCAGGCCGTTGGCCAGGCTCCAGTTCCAGAAGGTCAGAAAACCGAACCCTTGGATCTGATCGGTGATCGCGGTGCCCACCACACCGGTGAAGAAACCGGCCACCGGCCCGAACCTGATACCGACGAAGGGCACGAGAGCCAGCGCCGGGCGGATCGCCACATTCGCCGTGCCCGGCAGAATGAAGCTGAATATCCCGAGCGCACCATAGAGTGCCGCGCCGACCGCTCCGAACACCACGGTTCGCGAGTCGACATGCCAGGGTCGGGTGATCACATCTCTAACCGCGGTCATGCGCTGTGCTCCTCTTCGTCTGTGCGGAACTTCCCGCGGAAATGGTTTCTGCTGCCGAACGAGCCGAGCCGAGTTCGCGGGCGAGGATGTTCGGTGGCGGTATCGAACCCGGTGCCGAACGAGAGCTACGCGCGGCCCGGACATAGTCGGTTTCGCGGAGTACCGCGCGGTCGGTGGCGGGGCTACCGCTGTGCCACAGGGACGGGTCGTGGACGATGTCGTACGGAGTACCGTCGGCGAGGATCCGGCCGCCGGCGACAACGAGCAGTCGGTCCGAACGCCACAGGGCGAGGTCTACATCGTGGGTGATCAGATAGATGCTGTCCACGCTCGGCAGGGTCGAAATGGCATCGAGAAAGCGGGCCGCCGAGCGCAGGTCCTGTCCCGCGGTGGGTTCGTCGAGTATCAGGGTGCGGGGACGCAGGGTCAGTGCCAGGGCGAGCGCGAGTCTGCGTTGCTGACCGAACGACAGCGTTCGCGGAGGTCTGTTCAGAATGTCCGGCTCATCGGCCAGACCGACCATTTCCAGTACTTGCCCCGAGATCTTCTCGATTTCGCCGGCCGCCACACCCAGGTTGCGGGGCCCGAAGGCCAGTTCGTCGGCGACGGTGGCGGCGAAGAACGCCAGCGCCGGATTCTGGAACAGGTATCCGGTCGCGGCGGCCAACTGCGTTGCCGGGTAGCTGTCCACGGGGCGGCCGTTCAAGTCGACGGCACCGGCCGATACATCGACCAGACCCACCGCGGCGCGCAGCAGCGTCGATTTTCCCGCGCCGTTGTGCCCCAGGACGGCGATCCGTTCCCCGGCCGCCAGGTCGGCGGTGACACCGTCGAGAACAGTGGTGGCCCCGTATCCCAACCGGGCGTTCGTGTACCGCACGCGTGACTCGCCGGTGGGGCGCCGGCCCGGCTGGTGCTGAGGGCCGAGAGCGTCGGCGCGTGCGACCAGGGTGGCGAACGGTAACCGCACCACCTCGGGATCGGCTGTTCGCAGAAACCCCGGGACGTCACCGGAGTAGGTGATCCGGCCGCGGTCGAGAAACACCACGCGATCCGGTTCCACCGGGAGAACCTCGTCCACCCGGTGTTCGATCACCACACCGGCGCCACCGCGATCGACATACTCGCGCAAGGCCCGCAGGACCTGTACAGCCGCGTCGGGGTCGAGATTGGCCAGCGGCTCGTCCACGATGATGACGCGCGGCTCCAGCACGAGGATGCCGGCGAACGCGACGAGTTGCAGTTGGCCGCCGGATAATTCGTGTGTTCCCGCGGCGAGCAGCTCCGGGGACAAACCGAGTGTTTCCGCGACCCGTTGTATGCGCGCTCGGATCTCGTCCGGATCGAGCCGGCGGTTTTCCGGCCCGAAAGCAATATCGGCGGTCACCGAGTGACCCACGACCTGTTTCGCCGGGTCCTGGAGCAACGTGCCCACGGTTTCGGAGATCTGCCCTACGCTCAGCGTCGAGGCGGACGTACCGGCCACGGTGACCGCACCGGTGACCTCGGCGTTGTAGGCATGCGGTACCAAACCGTTGATCACGCGCATCAAGGTGCTCTTGCCGCACCCGGACGGGCCGGTGATCAAGACCAACTCGCCCGGATCGATCCGGAAACTCACTCCGTCCAGCGCGGGCACCGCGGACGAGGAGTATGTGACCGTGACATCGTCGAGCGCGATCAGCGCGTTCATCGAACCGCCTCCCCGGTGTCTATCCGGATTCCCGCACTGCGGAGCTTGGCGTGGGCGACCCGGGCATCGGCCGAGGCCGGGAGCGCATGGACATCGGGGGCGAGTCCGTCGCCCTCGCGGGCCAGATATTCGACCGCCAGTACCTGGACACCGAACGAGAGATCCATTATCTCGATCGGATTGCCCTCTCCTGCTGTGCAGTTGATGCAACCAGCGTTGTCGAGGACGAGGACGGTCCGTCCGTTGGGCAGGGAGATTTCATCGATACGATCGGCGGTGCGCCGCGTCGACGCCCCCGCCGCGAACGCGGCCTCGAGGGCTATTTCCTGGTCGACACCGCCGGCCACCGCGACTGCCGCGCCGTCCGGGAGTGCCGAGAGGTGCGCGACATCCACGGTGTGGGCGAAGCCGGTCGCGGAGATCAGTATGTCGGCGGCGGCCGCGGCCTCCACGAGCGGCGCGACCCGATAGCCGGCGTGCAGCGCCTCGAGTGCGCGGATCGGGTCGATCTCGGCCACGGTGATCCGCGCGCCGAGGGCGCGCGCCGAACGCGCCACGCCGCGTCCCACGTACCCGTATCCCGCGACAACGACCGATTTTCCGGTCAACACCGTGCCGAGGAGATCGGCGACGGTGAGAACCGTCGACTGCCCGGTACCGTGATCGTTGTCGAACAGGGTCTTGCTGCGGGCGTCATTGGCCGCGACCACCGGAAACCGCAACCGTCCCGCTCCGGCCATCGCCCGCAGTGGGCGCAGACCACTGGTTGTCTCTTCGGACGCGCCCCGGAGGGTCTCGAGGACATCATCGGATGCCGAATGGGCCAGACGGATCGAGCGCGCGCCGTCGTCGACGAGTATGTGCTGGCGGCGCTCGAGGAACTCGGTCCGGAGCAGCTGCTCGGTCGCGGCCGACGCGTCGGAACGAGCGAAAACAGCGATACCCGCCCGGGCCAGCGCGGCTGCCACATCGTCACGAGTGTTCACCGCGCGACACACCACCGACACATCGGCGCCGGCCTCGGCCAGCCGCAATGCCAGATTGGCGGTTTTGGGTTCCAGGACCAGTGACAACCCCACCCGCAGTCCGGCGAGGGTCCGTGCGCGGCGGAGTTCGCCGGCGAGGTTTTCGGTTACCGGCATGAACCGGCGTGCCCAGTCGATCTTCTCTTGCCCGTGCCGCCATGCACCGGGCGTCCGTACGGCCGTGTTCATGCCAGCAACACCTCTGCCAAGGCGATGTCGGCGTCGCCCGGCTCCAAGGCGGACCGTAATACGGCGTACAGAGCTCTGATATCCGCGCTGACACTGCCCAGGGCGGCAGGCGAAGGCCGCGGCACCACGAAAATGGGCCGCGCTCCGGACAACTCGGTCAGACCGCGGACCGTACCGACCGTGTCACCGACAGCGGTGAACCCTTCCGTGGGCCCCGGAGCAGTGCCGTCGATGGCCACCAGTGATCGTCGCGTCGGCGCGATCGCGTCACGAACCAACGGGGGATGATTTCGCCCGGTGACCAGGATGATATCGATACCGCTCGAAACGATTTCCCTGTCCGTGACGGTCCATACCGGAACTCCGTGACGGCCCGCGATATCGATCAGTCCGACGGGGTCCTGGGCAGCGACTTCGAGCTGACCGCCGAAGCGCGCGATCGCACTTGCCAGGGCCTCGGCGAGAGTGCCGGTACCCAGCAGCAGGATGCGGGTACCGGGCAGCAACAGGTTCGTCTCCCGGGCCAGGGCCCTCAGTACCAGATCGGCCCAGGCCCACGTCTCGAACCGCCCGAGCACCACTGAGGGAGAGAAGATCTCGTCCCCGACGAGGAATTTCTCCGTATGCCCGGGTGGGGTCGGCGCACCCGGGTGCGTCAGTTGGGCCCACAGCGCCTCGATCGAGGCCGCGGTGGAGGCATCGACCGAGGAAGCGGCGACCGGATATCGCAGACGTCCGGCAAGATCCTTGCGGTCTAGGAGGCGCGTCACAGCCCGGTGGAGACTTGGAGCACGAAATCGGTGTCCTGGCACAAGGATTCGTTATATCCCCGGGCGAGAACCCAAAGCGATGGTTACGCTCAGGTTGACCAGAAACGTACGGCCGGTCATTCGTATGCTCGGCGGGCGGCTTCGACGCCGTCGTCGTAGCTTTCGACGACGCTTCCGCTGCCCGGTTCGTATCTCGAGCCGAGCCGATCGGGGTCGTAGGTCATGAAGACGACGTCGGGCCGCCCCCCGTTGTAGCGGCTGTAGGTGTCGTAATCCCACCCCTCCGGCGCGTAGCGGTCATCCCAGGGCAAGCGTGCGACCGGCTTGAAGCCACAAAAGGAGTACAGGTCGGGTAGTACGGTGTCGAAGCAGTTGAGGATCCGTCCACCCAGGGATACGCGAAGGCCCAGCAGAGCGCTCGATACATGTGGGTGCGCACCATCCTTGTGTGCCCACAGAGACAACAGTTCGTCACCCCGCAGCGCGCCGCCGGCCTTCCCGTCGTCTGTGACGAACAGCCGCATATTGCGGTATTCCTCCAGGCTGTGCACATTGACCGAGGCGGAATAGCGACTGCTGTCCTTCAGCGCCTGCATCTGACTCCGGAAATAATCGGCGTCGGCGGGATCCAATTCGTACAGCTTCGGCGTGCTCCGGCCGTGTTCACGAAGAAATGCGGCGTAATCATCCGGGAGGGTATGTTCCGCAATGGGGCGGATCTCGCGGTCGCCGAAATTCAGAACCCGTAGAACTTCGCCATGTGAATCGCCTCGTCCGTCCAGCGTTCCTCGATCAGCCGACGTTCCGGCTCCGGGAGATCCGGTTTCCAGCCCAGGGTTCTCCAGAACTCCTCGCGCTCCGGTCGATCCAGTTCCGGAATCGGGTCGCTCATGTGAAATCCCCTTACTTGCGTTCGAGTCCGTTTCGCCGGCAATATGATTTACCCCACCGCGGACTTTACCACTGGTGTCCTTTGTCGCTTTGCTCGCGCCCGATCCGATGCTTCGAGCGGCGTCGACCATTCGCTGGAGTAGCGCCTTACGCAGACCATCAAGAGGGTTGTCCACCTGAACCTTTCGCTTGCGCCCCCCGTCTTCCTCCGACGTTGTGGCGGCCGTTGTCCGGCGCCGGAAGAAGCAGGAACTGCGCAATTCGGCGCCGGTAGTGCGGTTTCTTCGCCCCGTGTCGTGGACCGGGGTGCAAGTAGTCAGAAACAGTCTTTGCTGTTACGACACAAAGGCGGCAGGAGCGTCGGATTCCAGACAGGCGAAGGCAGGCAACAGGTAGTCATTGTTCTTTCTGGGTGAAGGCCGGGTTGCTGTCACGCGAATACTGCACGCTCGGGATTTCGCAGCTCGACTTCGTCCCCCGAAACGCAGTGATCATCATAGGGTCGATTCCGGTGCTCGTCGCAGATAACAATCAGTGCGAGCCAAATGGAACATGCTCGGCCGCGCCGCGCGCAGAACTCCGATTCTGTCGGGGTAATGCGGATCGGTTTGCTCGGGAGCATGGCGATGAGCGGTGGCACCCGGCGTCGGGACACCCCAGCCGTGCTCTGCCTGTCGGCAGTGTTCGTTCTTGTATCGGCGATCCGGATCGGCGGGGGCGCGGACGCCGAAGTCGGGCCGGGTTCGATCCCGGTGCTCTCCGGGTGGTCGGCGCGGCCGGTGGCCCGGGGTGGATCTCACCCGGTCGTCCGGGTGGTTGACAGGTCTCGTGTTCCCGGTCACACTTCCGAAAGTTGACATGACTGTCACGTCAGAAAAATGAAATGCCGAGGAGGCAGCATGACCCCATCCGTAACCGATAGGTGGGAGCCGGGGATCGATCCGCGCGCCTGACACGACCCCTTCCGATGCCTCGCCGCCGCAACCCGCGATGCGGCGACCTCTCCTGCTTTTCGCCCCTTCGCACCCTGGGAACGACCATGAAACGTACTCTCGCCGTGGGTTTGACAGCCCTGTGCGCCACCGCCGCCCTCACCGCCTGCTCGGGTCGCGACACCGCGACCGCGTCGGGCGATTGCGATCCCGGGATCACCGATACCGAGATCAGGTTCGGCACCAGCCTCATGCAGTCCGTCGCCGGTGCGCAGGCCACCGCGGCGGCCGCGCTGTTCGACGAGATCAACGCAGCGGGCGGAGTCATTATGGGCGACGGCAAATCCCGCACGATCGCGTACACCGCGATGGACGACGGCTACGACCCGGCGCGCACCGTCGGTAATGTGCGGTCGCTGGTCGAGCAGGACCAGGTGTTCGCCATCCAGAATCTGATCGGCACCGCCTCGACCCTCGCGGTTGTCGACTACCTGACCCAGAAGAACGTTCCGCTGGTGTTCCCGATGACCGGCACCGACGAACTGCTCGCGACGCACGACAAGCGTCCCGTCGTCGCCGGAGCGGTGAATCCGCAGACCGGCTGGGAGGTGTCGGAACGAGCCGAACAGATCCGCCGCGACCATCCGCAGGCGAAGGTCGCGGTGCTCTACCCGAACGACAGCCTCGGTGTCGGGAGCCTCGACGCACTGAAGTCCGCACTCGAAGGTAGTGGGACCCGGATCGTCGCCGAGCAGTCGTACGAGCAGACGACGCCGTCGGTGGACTCGCAGATCGTCAACCTCGCGAGTTCCGGCGCCGACGTCTTCGTCAACTTCGCGACCGCGAGCTTCGTGACCCAGTCGCTGAAGAAGGCGAACGAGCTGAGCTGGAAACCCGACACCTACATCTACTCGGGCGCCACCGATACGAACTTCGTGCTCGCGCCGGCCGGCCCCGGTGCCGCGGAAGGGATCCACTCCTTCTACTGGATCTACGACGTCAGCAGCACCGAGCACGACGACCATCCGGGTGTGCAGAACTGGCGGGCGTTCGCCGAGCGCAACGCGGGCAAGGTGAAAACCACCGACACCATCGCGGCCACCGGCTACAACACCGCGCAGCTGCTCGTCACCGCCCTCGAACAGATGAAGGGTTGCCTGCGCGCCGACCTCCTCGACGCGGTCGGGAACATGCGGGGCGTGACCACCGACCTGTCCATCGAGGGTGTCACCTTCGACACCACGCCGGCCTACCCGTACGTGATCACCTCCATGGCACCGATGACGTTCCGCGACGGCAGCTGGCACTACGACGCTGTGGTCACGCGCGGCACCGAGGGATGACGACCGTGCCGGACGCAGCTGCCGCCGGGGCGGTCCCCGCACTGCGCGTCGAGGAGGTGCGCCTGCGCTTCGGGGGCGTCGTCGCGCTCGACGGGCCCTCGTTCACGATCGAATCCGGCCGCGTCGTCGGGCTCATCGGCCCCAACGGTGCGGGCAAGACGACACTGTTCAACTGCATCAGCCGTCTCTATCAGCCGGATTCGGGACGTATCACCTTCGGTGACACCGATCTGCTGGCCCTGCCCGCGGCCGGGATCGCGGAGGCCGGGATCGCGCGCACCTTCCAGAACATCGGGCTGTTCCCGACGATGTCGGTGGTGGAGAACGTACTCACCGGTGTGTACTCGCGCACCCGGGCCGGATTCCTCCGCACCGCCCTCGGCCTGCCGGTGACCCGGCGGGAGGAGCGTCGCGAACGCGAACAGGCGTGGTCGCTGCTCGATTCGATGCAACTCGCGCACGTCGGACTGGAGCCGGCGGGGAACCTGTCCTACGGCACCCTCAAGCGGATCGAGCTCGCCCGGGCACTGATGCAGCAACCGAGGCTGCTCATGCTCGACGAACCGGCGAACGGGCTCATCCACGAGGAGGTGCTCGAGCTCGCCGCCACGGTCCGCGCCCTGTGTGACGAACGGGGATTCTCGGTGCTGCTCGTCGAGCACCACATGGCCATGGTGATGTCGATCTTGGACCGGGCGGTGGTGCTCAACTTCGGTCAGAAGGTCACCGAGGGCGCACCCGCCGAGGTGGCAGCGCATCCCGAGGTCGTCGAAGCGTACCTGGGAGGTGCGGCGTGAGCCTGCTCGACGTCGAGGGGCTGCACGCTCGCTACGGCAGCGCGGAAGTGCTGCACGGCATCGACTTCGCGGTGCCCGCCGGCGAGGTGACGGTGGTGCTCGGCGCCAACGGTGCCGGGAAGACCACCATCCTGCGGTCGATCTGCGCGATGGTGCACACCACCGGGCGGATCGTGTTCGACGGGCGCGATATCTTCGGCCTGCGCACGGACCGGATCGCCCGCCTCGGCGTCGCGCACGTGCCGCAGGGACGCGGAACATTCGGCGACCTGACCGTCGAGGAGAACCTGCGAATCGGCGGATACACGACCTCCACCGCGGCCATCGAGCGGGCGATCGATCGGTGGTACGACTTCTTCCCGCGGCTACGGGAACGGCGGCGTCAGCCCGCGGCCGGCCTCAGCGGCGGCGAGCAGCAGATGCTCGCCATCGCCCGGGCCCTGGTGGCCGGACCGCGGTTGCTGCTGCTCGACGAGCCTTCGCTCGGATTGGCGCCCCGCATCACCCAGGAGGTGTTCCGGGCGCTCGCCCGGATCAACGAGGACACCGGCACCACGATTCTCGTCGTCGAGCAGAACGCCCATCTCGCGCTCGACATCGGTACGTCGGCGGTACTCGTCGACGCCGGTCGCGTCGTCGCCCAGCGCCCCGCGGAGAGCCTCGCCCGCGACGAATCGGTGCGGCGCGCCTACCTCGGTTATTGACCACAGGAGAGCTGTTCATGCAAGTCTTTGCGCAACAAGTGGTGGACGGGCTGACGTGGGGCGCGCTGTACGCCGCGTTCGCGCTCAGCATCGTCCTGGTATACCGGGCGTCCGGGATCGTCAACTTCGCCCAGGGCGAGATGGCGATGTTCTCGGCGTTCTTCGCGTGGCAGTTCCACCAGTGGGGTGCCCCGCTGTACCTCGCGATCCTGGGTGCCATGGTGGTGGCGTTCCTCGCCGGCGCCGCTACCGAGCGGGTGCTGATCCGGCCGCTCGCCGGGTCGCCGGACCATATGCCGCTCGTCATCATCACGCTCGGACTGATGCTCGTGCTCAACAGTGCCGCCGGCTGGATCTGGGGAGTACAGAGCAGGGAATTCCCGGCGATGGTGTCGGGGCCGGTGATCACGCTGGGCCCGGTGGTGATGTCCCGGCAGTCCGTGGTGATCGTCGGCGCGGTCGTAGTGGTCGCCGCACTGCTGTTCGTGCTGTTCCAGCGGACGCGGGTGGGACTGGCGATGCGGGCGGCCGCCGGTAACCCGGACTCCGCGCACCTGATCGGCGTGCCGGTCGGCCGGATGTTGATGATCGGCTGGGGGCTGGCCGCCGCCATCGGGGCGCTCGCCGCGTCCCTGGCGGCGCCGCAGCTGTTCCTCCAGCCGAATATGCTCGTGGCGTCGCTGATCTACTCGTTCGCGGCCGCGGTCCTGGGCGGGCTCGACAGCCCGGTCGGCGCGATCGTCGGCGGCCTGTGCGTGGGGGTGGCCGAGAACCTCGCCGGTACCTATATCTCCTGGATCGGCCACGATTTCAAGCAGGCGGTCGCGCTCGTCCTCATTCTCGGCGTGCTGTTGCTGAAGCCGCAGGGGCTGTTCGGCGCCCGGAAGGTGGCACGGGTATGAGGATCTTCGAACTACTCCGCCGCCCCCGCGCCGAACTCGACGCGCCGGTGTGGCTTTCGCGCGCCACGATGATCCTGGTCGTGCTCGTCGCCGCGGTCGCGCCGCTGGTGTCCGCGCCGTATGTGAACTTCGATCGCTCGATGGTGCTGGTGTACATCGTCGTCGGGCTCGGGCTGAACCTGTTGACCGGCAACACCGGTCAGATCTCCCTGGGCCACGGCTTCTTCTTCGCGCTCGGCGCGTACCTGAGCGCCGTGCTGGCGGAGAACCACGGGGTGCCGTATCTGCTGCTGATCCCGATCGCGTTCACGGTCGGCTATGTCGTGGGCTATCTGTTCGGGCTGCCGGCGCTGCGGTTGCACGGACTCCAGCTGGCGCTGGCCACACTGGGTCTCGCGCTGGTGACGCCCGCGGTCATCAAGCGGTTCGAGCACATCACCGACGGGCAGGCGGGTATCAACATCTTCGGTGCCGAGGCCCCCGAGTTCACCGGACTGGCCCGGGACCAGTGGGTCTACTATCTGTGCCTGGTCGTGGCGCTCGTCGCGTACCTGGTGGTGCGCCGCCTCGCCACCGGCCGGATCGGGCGGTCGCTGATCGCGATCCGGGACTACGAAGCGGTCGCCACCACCCTAGGTGTCCCCGCGACCCGCACCAAGACAACGATTTTCGCGTTCAGTGCCGCGCTCGCCGGGGTGGGCGGTGTGCTCTACAGCTTCGTGGTCCAGTACGTGGGCCCGGAGGCGTTCGGGCTGCCGCTCGCGATCGCCTTCATCACGATGATCGTCGTCGGTGGGCTCGGCACGGTGCCCGGCGTGGTGTTCGGGGCCTTCTTCGTCGTGTACGTCCCGCAGTGGACCGCCGACATCAACCAGTCGGCCGCCGGAATCACCCACGGTGTGGCGCTGATCCTGTTCATCTTCGTCCTGCCCTACGGCGTGATCAGCCTCGTACGGCAGGGACTCGGGCCGGTGGTCGCGCGTATCCCCGGCCGCCGCCGCGGCGGCCCCGCCGCGGCAGAATGCAGCGGGTTTTCCCGGCGGGTGTCTGTGATTTCGGCGAACCCGGTATCGGACACCAACCGACTCAGGCCTGGTCGACATTCGACGGGGACGCGGGCGGCCGCCCGCTCGGTCCCGCGCCCGAATCGACAGTAGGCTGAACCCGCTCCCGGGAAAGCCGCGCCGGTCACCGGCGCGGCTCTCCCGAACGAAACCCCCTGTCGTCGCCGACGGTTCTAGGAGCACTCGTTTGGTGCGGGCTCGCCGCGTAGACGCGCGTCGAGCCAGTCGAACGCACCGGGGAACCCCGTGGTCAGGCCGGTCACGTGCTCACCCGGCTCGCTGCGGAAAACCGCGGGGACACCGCGATCGCACTGAGTGCGATACAGCTGCTGTGCCCCCTCGAGCGGAATCCAGAGGTCGTGGGCGGCGTGGTAGATGTACAGCGGCACCGCCGACGTCCGGTCGCTGAGATCCGTGCGCGCGAAGATATCGTCGGCGAGGGCGCTGTCGAGCGGGTGGGGGATATTCGCGGCGATTTCGAGTGGTATCCCGACCACACCCAGCGGGCCGAGCGCCTCACCGCACACATTGTTGAGCGGCGAGGTGGCCACCCATTGGGCCAGATGGTTCATGTTGGCGAGGATCTCGGGGTGCTCGCGGGCGTAGGCGAGCACGACCGCCAGCAGCACTCCGGAGGCGAACTTGCCGTCGAAACTGTTCGCGACGACCCGGTTGTCGGTGACCAGTCCGCCCATCGACGCGCCCACCACCACCTCGGCCAGTTCCGGTGCGTAGTCGTCGAGCAGCATCGCCGCCGCGTAGGAGGCGATCGCGCCCCCGGAGTAGCCGGTCAGTGCGAAACGGCCGGCAGCGAACTCGGATCCGGGCAGCGAGCGCACGGCGCGAATGCTGTCGAGGATGACATGTGCGGCGACATTCGGTTCCGCATAGGCCATGAACGGGCCTTCGTGATCGGGAATCAGCACCGCGTACCCACGGCTCACCGCCGACGCGGTCGTCGGTGTCAGCGCATCGATGGCACTGCTGCTGGTGCCGTCCTCCCCGTGCGCCATCGTATACCCGGGCGTACATCGCAGGCCGAGGGAGTTGATCGGCTTGTTGTCCACCAGGACCGGCCGGTCGCCGGGGCCTGCCCACGCCGCCGCGGGAACCACCAGGGTGGCCGTACCGAAGGAGGGCGCACCCGCCGCGGACGTCGATCGGAACTTCAGCAGTACGGCGCGGCCGATCGGCGCATCGATGCGCGGCGCGGCGATCGCGGTGATGTCTCGCTGTTCGATCACCGCACCGGCGGCCATCGCGTCCAATCCGGCCGGCCAGGTGTCGAAGATCGGGTCGCCGGTCGGCGGGGACTGCACCGCGTGCCACAGTGCTGCCAGTTCCGGCGGCAGATCGCCGATGGGCGATGCGGGTGCGGCGGGCAGTGCCGGCGGGGGGAGGGCATCGTCGATACCGCGCTGCAGGCCGGAGGGGACCGGTGGGGTCGGCCCCTCCTCGGCAACCGCCGACGGCTGTCCCGCAAGGAGCAGGCAGCATGCCGTGGTCACACCCGTCAGCGCCCGCGCGAGACCTGTTCGCGCACGGACCCAATTCATAGAGCTACCTCTCGAGATCGGTGAACATGTCTTCGGGTCATCGCCGTCGAAGACACGCAGAAACCCGCCGCGTGCCCGCAGTCCGTCTCGGCGAAATGCGTTGATGTGCACGCTGGTCGGGTGACTCGAGGATATATGTTCCGCCCGGTGGCCCGGTCACCGACCGTCAGGTCCGGATTTTTCACCACGGTCTCGGGGTGCCGTGTGAATCCGCCACAACACCTCGGATGCTGTCGGCGCGCGCCGGGTATTCGTTCGTAGACCGTGCGCTGCGCGAGTTAAGGACACCCGGCCGCGCCCGCGCAGCCGTATCCGGGCACCGTTGATGTGCTAGTCACCTCGCCGGCTCGGGCCGGGCGCAGCGTGCTGTCCCGGCCGGGCGCGGCGTGCTGTGCGGGCTCGGTGGGAGCGTCCGCAAGACCATCCCGGCTGCGCGTTCGTGCCGCGAGGGAACGAAGCGCTGTCAGTACCGTATCGATCGCGTCCGCGCGCGTATCCGGAAGCAGAGCCGCGCTGATATCGCGGAAGGCATGGGGGTTGTCGAGGGGTAGGCCGACGCACCCCTCCGGTATGCGGATGGGCGGCACAATGCTCACCCCGAGCCCGGCGGCGACCAACCCGTAGACCGTGTGCAGGTCCTCACCCTCGAAGGTGATCTTCGGCAGCACCCCCGCGCGGGCGAAGATCTCGTCGACCGAGCCGCGGAGTCCGTAGCCGTTCTTGAAGGTGATGAGCGACTCGCCGGCGAGGTCGTGCACTGTCATCGACGTCCGTAGCGCGCGCGGATGATCGGCAGGGACCAGGACGATCAGCGGCTCTTCGAAGAGTCGCTCGACGACCAGGTGACCCGGTGGCGGGCTCATCCGCGAGACCAGTGCCAGGTCGGCCGCGTGGTTGTCGAGCATATCCAGACAGGTACTGCGTGCGCCCTGGCTCAGCACGAACCGGATCTCCGGGTCGCGGTCGCGGACCGCGCGGATCAGTTGCGGGACCAGGTATTCCCCGAGAGAGGTCTGGAAGGCGAGGCGTACCGTCGCCCGGGTTCTGCGGTCGGCGGATTCGACGGACTCGACGCCGTCACGTACCGCATCGAGTGCACGCTGGGCGTAGGGCACGAGGAGACGAGCCTCCGCTGTCAGGCGCACGCCCCGGCCGTCCGGCTCGACGAGCTTCGTGCCGAGCTGTGCCTCCAACCTGCGAATTGTGCGACTCACCGTGGGCTGCGGCATGCCGAGCATGGCGGCGGCCAGGGTGACGTGCTCGACCTCGCCGAGGGTGACGATCAGGGGCAAGTGGGGAAGTAGCGCCTGTACTGCCGCACTATTCATAACGCAAATGATATGAGTATCCCGGCAGGATTGCATTGGACTCATCAATCGGCGGCTCCTACGGTCGACTGCATGCCGGTTTCCGCGCCCGCGGGGCAGGGGACTCGCCCCGCCCCGATCGGTATCGACGAGTCCCAATCCTCCGGTGACCCCGAGCGCCGGCTGTCCGCCGCGCTCGGCTGCGCGGGTGTAGCGACGTTCTCCCTGATGTACGCGCCGCAGGGATTGCTCACCCAGATCGGCACCGAGGCCGCGGTGAGCCCGTCGCGCGCCGCGCTGACGGTTTCGGCGACCACACTGGGCTTGGCGTTGTCGGTGCTGCCCTGGGCGTGGCTGTCGGATCGGGTCGGGCGGCCGGCGGCCATGCGCTACGCGGCCGCCGCCGCCGCACTGACCGGGCTCCTCGTGCCCTGGCTGTGGACGTTCGATCTGCTGGTCGCCGGCCGATTCGTACAGGGGGTGGCGCTCGGCGGTATTCCTTCGCTGGCCATGGCGCTGATACACGAGGTCGCCGCCCCGGGACGCGCCGCGGCCTTGGCCGGCTCGTATGTCGGGGCCACGTCCATGGGCGGCCTGGCCGGGCGCGTGATCGTCGTTCCGCTGGCCGAGGTGATCGGCTGGCGACCGGCTCTCGCGGTCATGGGCGTGGGAGTCGCGCTTCTCATGGTGGTGCTCGTCCTGCTACTGCCGCGAGCCGTCGGGCGACGGGCCGAGTCGCAGTCGACTCGAGCACTGCTGGCGGCGCACCTCCGTGACCCCGTGCAACTGGCGCTGTACGGTATCGCCGGGCTGCTCATCGGCTGCATGGTCATCGTCTTCAACTATCTGCCGTTCCGGCTCGAGGCCGCTCCCTACCATCTGGCGCCGACGCTGATCTCGCTGATCTTCCTCGCCTATCTGGCCGGCACTGTCGGCTCACCGGTGGCCGGACGGCTGGCCGACCGCCTGGGGCCGCGAGTGGTGCTGGTCATGGCATGCGTCCTGGTCCTCGGCGGGACCGCGCTGAGTCTTGCCCAGCCTTTGGTGGCCGTCCTGACCGGCGTGGTGATCCTGACCGGGGGCATGTTCATCGGGCACGCCGTGGCCTCCGGCGCGGTCGGAATCCGCGCCCGAGCCGGTCGGGCACAGGCCACGGCCCTGTACACGATCTTCTATTACGCGGGAGCGAGCATCTTCGGCTGGGCCGGGGGCCTGGCGTGGGCCCATGGCCACTGGCCTGCCGTCGTGGCCTTCGTGGCGGCATTGGCCGCCGGGGCGCTGATCCTGGTCTTCGTCGCGACCGAGCGCCGCGAGCGCGCGGAGCCGGACGGGCAGTAGGTCTCTTTCGGGAAGTCCGGGCTGTACGCGCCCCCAGGCCTGCGCCCTCGCGGGACAGAGCCGCCTGCACGGTGAACTGTCACGGTTGCGGCGGCGCGAGCACGAGCTGACGGACAGGGCTCCGGCGTGGAACGCGGCATCGAGTGGCATATCGGCCAGCCGGTGAGATCGGCGCCGACGCAGAAGGCACGGCTCGCTCGACGGCCGGGGAGGGACTCCGGGCGTTCGCCTGCCGGGAGACTCCCGAGTTTCCCAGTCGCGCCCACGGATAGCATCCGCCATCGTCATCGAGGCCTCGGGCCCTGTGCGCCCCGGGGCACCCGGCCGTCGGTGGTGCCGACCGCGTGAGGTCGGTGGTCCCGGCGGTACGACGGCCAGGGCGGAGAGCCGTTCAGGCCGGCGGGGCGGGCAGGGTATCGGGGGCGGGTGCCCAGGAAGCGAGGATCTGCAGGCGCTCGGCCGACGGGGAACCGGGTTCCGCGGTGTAGATCATGAGGATGTGCCCCGGCTCGGCGGTGATGGCGAGTTCTTCGTAGGCGAGGACGAGTTCGCCGACCTCGGGGTGGTGGAATCGTTTGGTGCCGGTGCCGTGGGTGCGGACGTTGTGGGCGCCCCAGAGGCGCCGGAACGTTTCGCTGCGGGTGGACAGCTCGCCGACGAGGTTCTGCAGGTCCCGGTCGTGGGGGTCGCGGCCGGCTTCGGTGCGCATGATCGCGACGCACATTTCGGCGAACAGCTCCCAATCCGGATAGAACTCGCGGGCCGTGGGGTCGAGAAATTGGAAGCGGGCGAGGTTGGGGAGGCGACCCGCCTCCCCGAGTACGGGGGAGTAGAAGGCGCGGCCGAGCTGGTTGACGGCCAGCAGATCCTGGCGTGGGTTGCGGACGAATGCGATCGCGTCGCGGATGCTGTCCAGCGTCCACTGCAGGCTGGGCCGGGCGATCGAGGTCTTGGTGGCACGCCGGCGGTGGCGGCCGGAGGTGGGGATGCCGTCGGCGGTGCGGGCGAGGTCGAGCAGGTGGGCGCGTTCGGTGTCGTCGAGCTGCAGGGCGCCGGAGATGGCGTCGAGGACCGATGCCGAGGCGCCCGCGATGGCACCACGTTCGAGTTTGGCGTAGTACTCGACACTGACCCCCGCCAGGGCGGCCACCTCCGAACGCCGCAAACCGGGCACCCGCCGCCCAGCAGTGACCGGGATACCGGCTCGCTCGGGGGTGAGCTTGGCGCGCCGCGTCATCAGGAACTCGCGGACCTCGGCTCGATTGCTCATGACCCGATCGTAAGTAGCTATCGCTCCAGGTGGGGTGTCCCGCCAGTACACCCCACAACAGAGACTCCCTGACCGGTGACGGCGGGGGTTGACTGGGCGCCACGCAGAAGATTTCCGTTGAAAGGAGTTGCTGAAGATGCG
This sequence comes from Nocardia sp. NPDC050799, assembly GCF_040654015.1. NCBI lineage: Bacteria > Bacillati > Actinomycetota > Actinomycetes > Mycobacteriales > Nocardiaceae > Nocardia > Nocardia sp. NPDC050799. Next base: position 90,593 of record NZ_JBFAHF010000024.1, on the reverse strand, counting down.
TGGAGTCGTCCTGCACGCCCCCGGTGATGTGCGCGTCGAGGATCGCGCCGAACCGGCGATCGTCGAACCCACCGATGCGGTGATCCGGATCACCGCCACGTGTATCTGTGGGTCGGATCTGTGGCCCTATCGCGGTATCGAGAAAATCGGCGGCCCGACCCCGATGGGACACGAATACGTCGGTGTCGTCGAGGAGATCGGTTCCGCCGTGCGCGCCCTGCAGGTGGGCGATCACGTGGTGGGGTCCTTCTTCGCCTCCGACAACACCTGCGAGATCTGCCGGGCCGGCTACCAGTCCCGCTGCGTCCACAACGTCCCCATCGGCTCGATCGGGACGCAGGCCGAGCGCGCCCGCATTCCCCTGGCGGACGGAACCCTCGTGCCCGTCCCGGGCGTGCCCACCGACGCGCAGCTGCCGCACCTGCTCGCCGCATCCGATGTACTGGGCACCGGATGGTTCGCCGCGGTGGCCGCCGAAGCCGGGCCGGGGAGAACGGTCGCGGTCGTCGGTGACGGGGCAGTGGGGCTGCTGGGCGTTCTCGCGGCGAAGCAACTGGGCGCCGACCGCATCATCGCCATGAGCCGCCACGCCGACCGTCAGGCCCTGGCGCGCAAGTTCGGGGCCACCGACATCGTCGAGGAGCGCGGCGATGCCGGTGTGGCACGGATCAGGGAACTGACCGGCGGCCTGGGTGCGCACTCGGTGATCGAAGCCGTCGGTACCCAGGAGTCGATGCAGCAGGCGATCCGGTCGGCCCGCCCGGGTGGGCACGTCGGCTACGTCGGCGTCACCCACGATGTGCAGCTCGACGGTATGGAGCTGTTCTTCTCCGGGGTGCATCTGCACGGCGGGCCCGCCCCGGTGCGCCGCTTCCTGCCGGATCTGATCGAGCTCATCATGCGCGGCGAGATCGACCCCGGTGCGGTGTTCGACCTCGCCCTGCCCCTCGACGAGGCCGCCGAGGGCTACCGCGCCATGGACCGGCGCCGTGCCACCAAGGTCCTGCTCACTGTCTGATCTGCTGGGTGAGCCGGAGCCACAAGCCATGCGCAGAGCCCGCGGCGGGCTGCGGCGCGGCCATGGTCTCCAGGCCTTGTTCGATCTCCGGCCTCCGACGATACGAAAGGTAAACCATGGAGTTCATCCAGCAGCAGGACACCACGAAGGCTCCCGCGGACTGGTTCACCGGTGACGTCTGGTTCGACGTGATCTATGCCGGTCGCGGGCCGTCGCGTATGCGCGCCAATATGGTCCGTTTCGCACCCGGGGCCCGCACCCATTGGCATTCTCATGCCCTGGGGCAAACGCTGCACATCGTCTCCGGTACCGCCCTGATCGGCACCCGTGACGGAACCGTCCTCGAAGCCCATCCCGGCCGGACCGTCACCTGCCCACCCGGCGAGGAGCACTGGCACGGTGCCGCCCCCGGCCGTTTTACGGAACATCTCGCCCTCTGGGAAGGCACGGCCGACGGCACCGAAGAGACCACCTGGAATGAGCCGGTGACCGACGAGCAGTACCACCGTCCTCGAACACGCTGAGCACACCGGCATCGGCTCATTACCCGCTGTCCAGCCGTCTACGTAATGCGTCGAGTGGGCCGTCCCAGTCCCGCGCCATCGCGGCCAGGAATTGCTGCGCCACCTGCATGGGTGCGGAATCGAGACGGTATCGGACGCGCCGCCGTTCCCCGGGTTCCGCGATCACCAGGCCTGCGTCCGAAAGCAGAGCAAGGTGTTTGGCGATCGCCTGTCGAGTGATGGGCAGTCGATCGGCGAGATCGGTCGCGGTGGCCGGGCCGCCCGCGGCGAGGGTGGCGAGGACTGAGCGCCTGCTCGGATCGGCGAGAGCGACGAAAACCCGTTCGGCGGTGGTTTCCTGGTCAGGCTGCATCGAGGTACTGGACGAGTTCGGCGAGTTCGCCGGCCCAGCCGTCGGTATTGCCACCGAAGGCGATCTTGTGCTCGTCCTCGGGCAGTTGCGCGAAACCGGTCTCCACCACGGTGAGCCGCGTGCCCGCGTCGACGGGTTCGAGCGTGAACTCGACATAGGTGCGTCGCGGGTCGCCCTCGGGTAATCCGTAGATCTGCCAGGTGAATCCGAAGATGTTCGGCTCCTCCACCCGCTCCACCCGCATATTCGCGGTGTCCCCGCTCTCCCACGTCATCCGTGCCGCGCCACCGGGGCGCAGGTCGATGGTCGCCGTGTTGCCGAACCAGGAAGCGAGCCCCTCGGCGGTGGTGATCGCGGCCCAGATCTTGGCGGGCGGGTGTGCGAGTTCGATAGTGCGGACGATCTGATCGGGGAATCCCATTGCGTACTCCTTTATAGCAACCAGTTGATTGCGATAAACACTATTGCAATCAACTGGTTGCGTCAAGGCGTCGGTGCCGGAAGGCGCGCTCCGCCCCGGACGCTCGAGGTGCGCGCTCGTTCGGTGTGCGCGTAGTCGACCTGCCGGTCCGGCCACCGCGCGAGTACCTCCTCGAAGGCGACTCCGGCCCCCGAGGCGGGCCGGTGCCGATCCGAGGCAGGAATGCGTACCGCGCCCGAAGCTCAGGTGGCCGGCGGCCCGACGGATGTCGTAGGTATCCGGGTCGGTGAACCGGCCACTTCGGGCCACCGCATGCACCCGATGTCATCCCGGGCGCGGAACCCGGCATCGTCCGGCTGTGCGACGAACTGCTCGACGGTATCGCCGCCGGCGGCCGGACCCGGTGCGCACAATTGGATCCCGATACCGCAACGTGCGGCGCGCGCATCCTGGACTGCCCTTTTTCCCGCCTACACTCGCCCGAATGCATCGACCGATCACTCGGGAAGCCTGAGCGCATGCGGGGCATCGATCTCGGTGGGTTCGCGCGGCTCGCGGCAGGGGCGATGGCGTCGACCGTCCGTATCGGATCCGCTACCGCGCTGGTCGCGCCCGCGCTCGTGGGCCCGGCGGTCGGGCCGGTTCGCGACTGGGCCCGCGTCGTACTCGGCGGTCCGCCGCGCGGGGGCACGGACGAGGCGGGTGTCCCGCCGGCGTGGGCGTCCGGACGCAGACTGCACATCGATCTCGACCGGGTCCTGCCGGGGACGAACGGCGCCGAGGGCGCCGCGGAGCTCGAACGGCTGATCGCCGCCGGGCCCGGTGTCGTGTCCGCGCACGTCGAGAACATCCTCGGGCGATTGGTGATCGAGCTGGCGGAGGCCGCCGATCCGGACGAGATTCGCCGGATGATCCGCCCCGCGGCCGGCCCGCAGAGTGCCGGGCAGGAGCCGGGGACGCAATACCGCAGGCCGGCAACCGATCCCGGGGACCCCCTGGCGGTCGCCGTTCCGGTGGTTGCCGCGGTGGCCGATGTCCTCGCGGTCGGTACCTCGGTGATCGGATGGCTGGGACGGTTCCCCCGGGCACCGCGGGCCGCCCGGGCTGCCGCGGCGGTGATCAACCATCAGCCGCGGATCGTCGCGTTGCTGGAGTCCAAGCTCGGACGTGCCGGCACCGATCTGCTGACAACCATGTTCTCCGCCACCGCGCACGGGCTCGGTCTGGCGCCCGCCGCGCCGCTGCTGGATCTTGTCGCGCGAACCGCCCAGATCTCCGAGGCACTGGCACGCCGGCAGACCTGGTGCGACCGTGAACCCGGGCTCGCGGCCGCCACCCGGCCGCGCGGCCCGGCTTCCGCGTCGCTCTTCGCGGCGGAGCAGGCCGGCTCGGATCTCCGCCCCGCGGCCGAGGATCCGGTCGGCACCGCGGCGGCCGGCCCGGTCGAGGAGTATGCCGAACAAGCCGCCAACGGGTCGCTCGTGGCGGCCGCGGGCACCCTGCTCGGGGGCGGTACGGCCGACGATATCGCCGATACGCTGCTGGCCGGCATACCGAAGGCGGCGCATATGGGCCGGGAGGCCTACGCGCTCGTCCTCGGCCGGGGATTGGCCAAGGCGGGCTCATTGGTGCTGGACCCGGGAGTGTTGCGCCGGCTCGACCGGGTTCGGGTGGTCGTCATCGACGGCGCGGCACTGCGTGGCGAGACTCGGACCGTGCTCGACGTCGAGGTTTCGGCGCCGGGGTGGCAGCGGGGACGGATCTTCGAGATCGCCGATGCCCTGCTGCACGGTGAGGAGATCCCCGCGTCCGCCGGCGCGACCGGTTTCGACAGCGCCACCCTGCGGTGGCACGAACCGCCGGATTCCACGGTGCCGGGGACCGACCGTGCCGACCTGCTCGCCGACGGCGCGGTGGTCGCCAGCGTGACGATCGGGTGGGAGCTCGACCCCTGCGCCGTTCCGCTGATCGAGACCGCCCGGCGTACCGGTGCGCGGGTGGTGCTGCGCAATGTGGCCGGCACCGAGGAACTCGGCGCCTCCGTCACCGCCGCGTACGACCCCGGTACCGGTCTGCTCGACCTCGTCCGGGAACTGCGCGCCGACCGCGGCCCGGTGCTGCTGATCTCGTCGTTGCATCCGGATGCCGACGCGGTGGATACCCTGGCCGCCCTGGCGCTCGCCGATATCGGGGTCGCCGTCGACGATCCCGCGGCAGCGGCACCGTGGACCGCCGACCTCCTCACCGGCGCCGACCTGGCCGACGCTGTCCGGGTGCTCGCGGCGGTCGTGGCCGCGCGTCCGGCGATCGACGCCGCGGTGCGCCTGGCCAAGGCGGGCAGCACATTGGCGGGCCTGCTCGTGGTGACCGGGGAAACCGGCCGGCGGAGTCGGCTCGGGCCGGGGCGGTGGCTCGCTCCGGTCGACGCCGCGGGCGCCACCGCCTGGATCCTGTGCGGGCTGGCCGCGCAGCGGGTGGTGCGGTCACCGGATCCGCCGCCGCAACCGCTCACCGCCTGGCACGCCCTCGACCCCGCGATCGTGTACGCGCGCGTCCTCCGTGGCCGGCGGGCTCCGATTCCGAACCCCGCGCCGGGCCGGCGCCGGAGGATCTCCCTCCTATCGCACAGCGTGGTGGGTGAACGCCTGCGCGTACCCACAGCGCTGCTGGGCCGGCTGGCCGGTGCGGCACGCCGGGAACTGAGCGATCCGCTCACCCCGGTTCTCGCCATCGGCGCCGCGGCCGCCGCGATCCTGGGCAGCAATGTCGACGCGCTGCTGGTCGCGGGCGTAATGAGCGTCAACGCGCTGGTCAGCGGTATCCAGCGGCTGCGCGCGGAGGACGCCGCGGCAGCCCTGTTCGCCGAACAGGAACAGGCTGTCCGCCGGGTGGTCGTTCCGAAGGCGGCCACGGAGAACCGACTGGAAGCGGCGCGGACCTCGGACCGGTTCAGTGTCGTCTCCGCGGCCCGGCTGCGGCCCGGCGACGTCCTCGAGCTGCGGGCGCCGGATGTGGTCCCCGCCGATGCCCGGCTGCTGGTCGCCGAGGATCTCGAGGTCGACGAGTCGTCGATGACCGGCGAGTCGGTGCCGGTGCTCAAACACGTCGAACCGGTGGCCGGCCACGCCGCGGAACGCGCCAGCATGCTGTTCCAGGGCAGCACGATAGTCGCCGGGCGGGCCCGCGCGATCGTTGTGGCCACCGGTCCCGCCACGGTCGCGAATCGCGCGATCTCCACGGTGTCCGGCGTGGCACCGGCCACCGGGGTCCAGGGCAGGCTGCGCGATCTCACCGGCCGGGTGCTGCCACTCACGCTGGCCGGCGGCGCGGTGGTCACCGGTTTGTCGCTGGTGCGTCGTGGACCGCTGCGCCGGGCGGTGGCCGACGGGGTGGCCATTGCGGTGGCAGCCGTTCCGGAAGGGTTACCGCTGGTGGCGACCATGGCACAGCTCGCCGCCGCCCGCCGGCTGTCGAAACTGGGGGTGCTGGTCCGGGCGCCCCGGGCGCTGGAGGCCATCGGCCGGGTCGACACCGTCTGCTTCGACAAGACGGGGACGTTGACACTGAACCGGCTCGCCGTCGTGACGGCGGTGCCACCGGATTTCCCGCCGGGTGGTGGCTATCCGGAGGTCACCGACCCGCCGGCGGCCGCGGTGGTGCGGGCCGCCGGGTGGGCGTGTCCCCGTCCGCACACGGGTGAGGGTCATACACATGCCACGGACGAGGCCGTTCTCACCGCGGCCGCCCGCCTGCCCGAGGACGGCCCCGATCCGATCGTGATCGCGGAGCTGCCCTTCGAATCCTGCCGCGGTTACGCGGCGGCCGTCATCGTCGACGGCGCCGGCGGACCGGGCGCGTCGGCACGGTTGGTGCTCAAGGGCGCCCCGGAGGTGATCGTGCCGCGCTGCCGGTTCGACAGCGGATCCTCCGGCCGGGACGCAGCGGATGATCTCGTCCACCACCTGGCGGATCAGGGCCTTCGGGTGCTCGCCGTCGCCCAGTGCGAACTCGACTCGATCGCGGACGGGACGCGTTTCGATCAGGACCGGATCGAGGAACTGGCAACCGATCTGACCGTCACGGGTTACGTCGGTCTCGCCGATACCGTCCGCGATTCGGCGCGCCCCCTCCTGCAGCAGTTGGCCACCGCCCACTGCGCCGTCGCGCTGATCACCGGGGATCACCCCGTCACCGCCCGTGCCATCGCCCGCCAACTCGGTTTCCCGGCCGACGCCCGGGTCGTCACCGGTGCCGAACTGGCCGCCGCCGACGAGAACGGCCGCGCCGAACTGGCGGCCTCGGCCCAGGTTTTCGCGCGGGTCGGACCGGAACAGAAGGTGCAGGTGATCGCGGCCCTGCAGCAGTGCGGCCGGGTGGTCGCCATGGTCGGCGACGGCGCCAACGACGCTGCCGCGATCCGGATGGCCGATGCCGGTATCGGGGTGACGGGGCGCGGCTCCTCACCCGCCCGCGAGGCCGCAGATCTGGTCCTGACCGGCGAGAACCTCACCGCTCTGCTCGACGCTCTCGTCGAAGGCCGCAATATGTGGATCGGGGTCCGCGATGCCCTGACCCTGTTGCTCGGGGGCAATGCGGGTGAAGTGGTGTTCACCATCCTCGGCACCGCCCTCGGCCGCGGCGGCGCCCCGGTGAGTACCCGGCAGCTCCTGCTGGTCAACCTGCTCACGGATATGTTCCCGGCGCTTGCCATCGCGGTGTCACCGCCGAGTCCCGCGGCCGCGGCGGAGCCGGCCGCGACCGGTACGGGCTATCCGGATTCGGTGCTGTCCGCACCCGCTCCTTCGCTCGGCCGCCCATTGGTCGAGGCGATAGTTCGTCGTGGGGCGGCCACCGCCGCCGCGGCGACCGTCGCGTGGGCGATCGGCCGATGGACGCCGGGTACCCGGCGGCGCTCCGCGACTATGGGGTTGACGGCATTGGTCGGTGCCCAACTCGCCCAAACGCTGTTACTGCGGCACGATGATCCGCTCGTGGTGGCCACGGCGGTCGGTAGTGCGGCGGTGCTCGTGGCCGTCGTCGAGATACCCGGCATCAGCCAGTTCTTCGGGTGCACACCGCTGGGTCCGGTGGCCTGGGCCGGTGTGCTCACGGCGGTCACCGCCGCCACCGCGCTGGTCGTGCTCTCCCCTGCGTGGTTCGCCCGGCGCACCGAGGAGCTGATCGATCGGGTCGATCGGTTGCCTTCCACCCCATCTGAGCGCGATCATCGATGACGTTCACGCTCGCTGTCACACCTCTCCGGCGCGCGCCGGGGAGGCCGGAACCGGTAGTTCTCGACGACGAGAGGATCGTGTCCCGTGCCTACACAAGGTAAAGCGAACAGTACCCCCCGGACCGCCGCGGCCGCCGCCGGCGGATCGGCCCGCGAGAAGACCTCCGGGTCCCAGGAGAAACCGGCCGGGCAGCCCACCACCGAGGCCGCCCCCGCGGCCACACTGGCCCTGCCCTTCTTCGACGCCGAGGTCGCGATTCCCGGCCAGGGCATCAAGATGAAGGCGGGGCCGGTCGAGCTGTCCCTGCCCACCCGCTATCTCTACTACGGCGGGCTCGGTGCGCTCACCGTCGTGGGAGCGGTCGAGTGGCCCATCGCCGGTGCGCTCGCGGCGACCGGGCTGATCGTCGGCCGCCTGCGGAAACCCGCCTCGCGGCCCGAGACCGTGGGCGCCGACGCGGCCGCGACACCGGCGACCCAGATGGAGCACCATGTCGAGTGATCGTCCCGAGGAACCCACGAAGTGAATCGCCGGGCCGTGATCGGTACCGGCACCGCCGAGGACGTGGCGCGTCGTGCCTCACGCCTTGTCGAGGCGTGGGAAGAGCACCTCCTGGGCGATCAGGTGCAGGGCGGCGGCGACGGGGATGGCCACCAACGCGCCGGCCAGTCCGCGCAGTGCCCCGCCGACCAGGGCCGCGAGGAGAGTGCTCGGCGCGGGGACAAACCGGCCCGACCCCGGGGCGGTACCCGTCTCGGCGGCAGCGTATTTCGGGTTACCGCCCACCTTCTTCGGGTTCGGGGCACAGTCGGGCCGCGCGGTCCTCGACCGGACCGCCGGAGCGCGATACTCCTCGGCGAGCATCCGGTGACGCCCGGGCCTGTCGAAAGGAATGCACGTGTCGACCACACTTCCCGCTTTCCCCGCTGTGAACGAGAATCCGCTCGATACGTGCCGTCGGTTGCGGGAGACCGCGCCCGTCGTCGAGGTCGAATTCCCCGGCGGGGTACCCGGCTATCTGGCGCTGACCTACGCCGCCGTACGCGAAGTCCTCGCCGGTGACAACACCACATTCGCCCGGGATCCCCGGCACTGGCCCGCCCTGCACAACGGAGCTATTCCCCAGGACTGGCCGTTGCGCGCGGTGGTCCAGGGCGAACATCTGTCGACCAAGGACGGTGCCGACCATCGCCGGCTGCGCGGTTTGATCGGCAAGGCGTTCACGCCGGGCCGGGTGCTGGCGCTGGAGCCGCGGATCCAGACGATCATCGATGAACTCCTCGACGGGGTGGTCGCCGCCGGTGACGGGGTCGATCTGGTGCCCGCCTTCACCGAAGCGCTGCCGATGGCGGTGATCTGCGAACTGTTCGGTGTCCCCGAACAGGACCGCGGCCGTTTGCGCGGCTGGACGGCAACCCTGCTGGCGCACAACAGTTCTCCGGAGCAGGCCTTCGCGGCGCAGAACGGGCTGCAGGCCTACCTGTACGACCTCGTCGAGCGGAAGGAGCGGGAGCCGGGGACCGATCTGACCTCGGGCCTGGTGCAGGCGCGGGAGCGGGACGACAGGCTCACCACCGAGGAACTGGTGGCGGTCCTGTGGATCATGCTGGTCGCCGGTCACGAGACCACCGTGCATATGCTGGGGTATGCCATCCTCGCGCTGGCCCGGGATCCCGAGCAGCTCCGCCTGGCGAAAGCGGGCGATCGGTGGGCCGATGTCGTGGAAGAGACCGTGCGCTACCGCCATTCGGTGATGATGACCAGCTGGCGGTTCACCCTGACAGATGTGACCATTGCGGGTGTGGCGATTCCGAAGGGCAATGCGGTGGGCGTGGTCTACCAGGCGTGCGGAATCGATCCCGCGGAGTACGGCGAAACGGCCGACCGGTTCGATATCACCCGCGTCCAGCGGGCCGGTCATCTGGGCTTCGGGCACGGCCCGCGCTACTGCATCGGCGCCGGACTCGCCCGGCTCGAGGGGCGGCTGGCGCTGGCGTCGCTGTATCGACGGCTGCCGGATCTGCGCCTCGCCATCGATCCGGACGAGGTCCCCTACACGCCCTCGTTCTTCACCATCGGGCCGCTGTCCATACCGATCTCGCTCGGCGAGCCGCGGTGACCGCAGCCCACCGGCCGGCCGGTCCCGCCGGAGCATCGTCCAGGACGGGACCGTGGAGTTCTACAGTGTGACCGCGCGGAGTTCGGCATCGTGGACCACCATCGCCGACAGTTTGATGCCGATGGACCACGACTACCACGAACCCGACCGGTGGAGTGCGACGATGTCGGTGCAGGAGAGCGCCGGCTACCGGCTGCTGCGCTGGGATCAACGCGGATCGCGGACGTCGAGCCGGACCCGGCCGCATATCCGCCGGGTCGCGGGCGACGATTTCTACTGGGTCGTGCTTCCCGAGCAGGGCACCTACACGGTCCGGTACCGGGATGGCAGTGTCACCGGTGCCGGCCCCGGTCAGGGAGCGGTCACCGTCCTCGATACCGTGTGTCATCTCCACATCCCGCGGTCGTCCGCCTACGCGTTCCAGGTGCCGCGCGACGAAATGGAGGACCGCGCCGGTTCATTCGGGACGCGCACCGCGGAACTCGATATGTCGTCCGGTCTCGGCCGGATCACCCGGACGCTCATCCGGAGCACCCATGCCGAGCAGGCGGCACTGTCGGAGGGCGAGTTCGAGGCGGTGTGCCGTCGCATCGGGGAACTGCTGTGCATGCTGTCGGCCGGTGAGGTGAGCCCGCAGCGGGGCCAGCACGGCGAGGTGACCGAACAGGTACGGCGGTATGTGCGCACCCATATCGGTCACCGGGACGTCCGCCTGCCCGCCGTCGCCGCGGCGCTGGGCTGGTCGCCCCGCCAGGTGCGCACCATCCTGCACCGCAGTGGGATCACCTTCCGTGATCTGCGGCGCGAAGAAGCCCTGCGTGCCGCGTGTTCGTTCCTCGGGGATCCCGCCTACTCCGAGGTGCCGATCGGTGATCTGGCCGCCCGGTGCGGGTTCAACGCCTCGTGGTTCTCCACCGCGTTCAAGGAGGCGACGGGAGAGACGCCGCGGGAGTACCGGCAGCGCCGGCGCAGTGATCTCGCCGCGCGGGCCGTCGGCGACAGGACTCGATGATCGTCGGTCACCCGGGACGTACGCACCGTCGGCCGCGACGAGCCGGGGCCGTGCCGGAGTAATGCCTGGTCGGACAGCGCGACCTCCCCTTTCCGGACGTAGAATCGGCGGTGGCCGGCCTCCTCCGCTCGCGGTTCTGCTTCGGGGCCGCCGGCGGAAACGATGTGCTCTTTCGCGCGTGATCATCTTGTCCGTATCCACCGTCGATCGGGAGGTTCTGTTGTGCGAACCGAAGGAGATGTCTGGGATATCGTCACCGGTGTCGGGCTCACCGCGTTGGGGGTGGCGACATTCCGAGCACTGGAATCCGCACTCCCGGACCCGCTCATCCGCGACGATTACGCGGAACTGTTCGTCCGCGCCGCCGGTGAGCCGCACTTTCTGGACATACTGGCGGATCCGCCGACCCTCGCCGGCGCTCCGCTCGTCCCCGGCTTCATGGGGTTGCGGACCAAATTCTTCGACGATTTCTTCCTGTCGGCCGCCGGGGACGGAATCGCGCAGGTGGTGATACTTGCCGCGGGGTTGGACGCGCGAGCGTATCGGCTCGACTGGCCGCCGGGAACCGTTGTCTACGAGATCGATCAACCCGATGTGCTCGAGTTCAAGAACCGGGTACTGGCCGAACACGGGGCGACACCGCGCGCCGAACGCCGCACGGTGGCCGTGGACCTGCGTTCCGACTGGCCGGCCGCGCTGGCCGCGGCCGGAGCGGATCCGGCCGCGGCCACAGCATGGTCGGCCGAGGGGCTGCTGCCGTACCTGCCCGGGGCGGCTCAGGACGCATTGTTCACGCATATCGGCGGACTGAGCCCGGCCGGCAGCCGGATCGCGGTGGAGAGCGTCCCGGACGGGTCGGCGAGCAGCAATTTCGCCCAGATCGAAACGAAGTACCTCGACAAGAATCCGTTCGGCGACATCGACCCGGCCGAACTGTTCTACACCGACGACAGAACGGATCCGGAACAGTGGCTGAGCGGGCACGGATGGTCGGTGCAGGCCGCCGCACCCGCCGATCTGGCCGCCACCTACGGTGTAGCTCTTCCGGATCTCCCCGAAGAACTCGAGCAGCACTGGGAACGACCGCGGTACCTGTCCGCGGTGCGGAATCCGGGCCCAGCGGCATAGTGCGGGTGACCGGCCGCGGGCGCGCGACCGGTGATCACGGGGGCCGCGGTGCACCGACGTGCGCACCCACCGGTTCGGCCGCGGCCGCAGCGTTTTCCGGGACAGCGGGTTCGTGCACCAGCCGGTCGGCCATGGCCGAGGTGATGAATTCGGGAATGGCCGGGGCGAAGATATGGAGGTAGATATCGATCCATTCTCGGCTGGTGTCGAGAAACAGGAAGTCGCTGGCCACCATGTGCCGGACGGCGAGCAGGGGGAGCGGCGAATCAAGGGCCGGGAAGTGCGGATTGTGCAGGCCGGCGACAGTGCAGCCGGGGTAGAACTGCCCGAGCATCAGACCGTCGTGGACGAAACGTGTCTTCTGGTCGTGTTGGACGGCCTCGATACCGGTGTAATCGGTGACATCGGGGAAGACCACGAGGACAGCTTTGAACCGTGCGTCGGGCTCTTTGGTCGGCTGCAGGACGGGGAACAGTTCGTAGAGGTCGTCGACGATCCCGGCGATGCGCTCGATATCGATCCGGGGACCGTCGAAGAACGCCGCCCACAGGAACCGGCGCTCCACGGCGTGGCTCATATACGGACAGACGGGACCGTGGCGGCCGAGGTCCGAATGAGGTCGGCACAGGTAATCGAGAGTCCATCGCCGGAGTTCGGAGGTGCGGGGGTGCTCGAGGGCAGCGCTCACCGGGTCGGGCGCGAACAGGCTGGCAGGTTCGATTCCGGAGCGTCTACCTATGGCTCGGTCGGTAGTCATGATCGCTGTCCTTGCTGGAGTCGGGGCCGGGCGACGGGGAAGTCCGGGCGGAGTGGAAGTGCTGGGTGAGGGCGAGTCCGATGGCGCGGAGTGCGTCGGGGGCGGTCATCTGTTCGTGCCGGATCGGAATACGGTGTTCGGTGATCCGGCCGGTGATGTGGTCGGCCCAGGCGAGAGCCGGCGCGGCGCCGTCATCCGTGCCCTCCGGTGCGGCGCTGAAATAGATCAGGTCACCGTCGAAGAGTTCGGGCCGGTGGTGCCAGGTCAGGTCGACCAGCCGGGTGTAGTCGTGGTGCAGTCGCGCGAGGTGTTCCGCGGTCAGGAGGGTGCCGAGCCCCCCCTGCCGGTGCAGCAGTTCGGCCGCGGCCGCCATCGTGAGTTCGGCGGAGTCCGGGTCGGCGGCACCGGCCTCGGTCAGCATCTCTCCGATGGTGGGTGTGGGCGCGCGAACGCTGTCGGCGGTGACGACGCGCGTGTCCATCATGGCCAGCGTCGCCACCGGCTCGCCGTCCCGGCGCAATCGGACGGCGATCGCGTGGGCGATGGTGCCGCCGAGTGAATAGCCGAGCAAGTGGTACGGGCCGTGTGGCTGGACGGCCCTGATCTCCTGGACATAGCGGTCCGCGAGCCGATCCAGGGTGGCGAACTGCGTATCGGGTTCGGTGAGCGCCGGTGATTGCAACCCGTGGACCGGGCGATCGGAATCGAGATAACGCACCAGTCCGCTGAATCCCCAGGCCAGACCGATGGCGGGGTGGATACAGAACAGCGGCGGGCCGTGTCCGGTGCCGCGCAGCGGAAGCAGCACCGCGAACACGTCCTCGGGTGCCGGTTCGTCACCGAGGTGGCGGGACTCGATTCGGTGGGCCAGCGCCTGTGGCGTCGGATCGGTGAACACCCAGTGGAGTGGCACGTCGGCACCGGTCGTTTCACCCAGCCGCGCCGCCAATCGGGCCGCGTCCAGTGAGTTGCCGCCGCGGTCGAAGAAGTTGTCGTCGGCACCGGCCCGCTCCAGCTCGAGGATGCCGGCGAAGGCGTCGCACACCGTGGCCTCGAGCGGCGTGGCCGGCGGCCGGTACACCGCGGACGGCCGGTCGGGGGCGGGGAGTGCCCGGTAGTCCAGCTTGCCGGTGGCGGTGAGCGGGAGCCGGTCGAGGGTGAGCACGGCCGCCGGGATCATCTGGGTGGGCAGCCGTGTCGCGAGGTGGGTGGTCAGGGCGGGGATATCGGGGGTGGTGCCGGGGGCGGGGACGACATATCCGACGAGCCGGCCGATGCCGTCACCCCGGTCGTGGACCGCAACGGCGGCCTGGGCGATATCCGGCTCGCCGCGCAGGGCGGCCTCGACCTCACCGGGTTCGACGCGATTGCCCGCGATCTCGAGCTGCCGATCGCTGCGGCCCGCGTACCGGAGTGACCCATCGGAGTTCCAGGCGACCAGGTCGCCGGTCCGATACATCCGTGTGCCGGGCTGTCCGTACGGATCCGGGACGAACCCGGCGGCGGTGGTGGCGGGGCGCCGGTGGTAGCCCCGGGCGAGGCCCGGTCCGGACAGATACAGCTCGCCGACCGCTCCGGGCGGGACGGGACGCAGGCCGCGGTCGAGCACCACGGCGGTGAAGCCCCGGATCGGGCCGCCGATCGGGAGAGGACCCTCCGGGGCGGTGCGCAGCGGCGCGGCGGCGCAGCTCATGATCGTGGTCTCGGTGGCTCCATAGGTGTTGATCACCGTGTGGCCCGCCGTCCATCGGGCCGCCAGCTCGGGCGGGCATGTTTCCCCGCCGAGAACCAGGGTCTCGAGTGTGCCGGGCGGGCCGGGGTCCAGCGAGGCGAGCACGGTCGGCGTGAGCGCCGCATGAGTGATGTGCCCGGCGTCGATCGCCGCGGCCAGTTCGGCGCCCGCGACCACTCGGGGCGGGGCGAGGACCGCGGTGGCTCCGGCGGCCGCGGCGCCGAGCCACTCCAGAATCGAGACATCGAAGCTGGGTGAGGCGGCGGCCAGTACCCGGGAGGCGGAGGTGAGACCGAACCGCTCCCGTGCTTCGGCGGCCAGATTCGCGGTTCCGGCATGGGTGACCACCACGCCTTTCGGGGTGCCGGTGGAGCCCGAGGTGTAGATCAGATACGCCGGGTGCTCCGGGCGGAGCACGGTCGTGCGTGCGGAATCGGTGATCGCGGCGGGTGATGCCGCGGCCGTCGCCGTCGCGAAGGACGGACTGTCGAGGGTGAGCCATTCGACCGTGTGCGGCAGCCGTTGCCGGACGTCCCCAGAGGTGAGTCCGGTGGCGGCGCCGGAATCGGTGAGAATGCGGGCGATCCGGTCGTCCGGATCCGCCGGGTCGAGTTGGACGAACGCGCCGCCGGTTTTCGCGACCGCCCAGACGGCGACGACGGCATCGACCGAACGCGGCAGCACCAGTGCCACGAACGACTCCGGCCCGACTCCGGCGTCCAGCAGGATCCGCGCCCATCGGTTCGAGCGCTCGTCGAGTTCACGGTAGGTCAGGCGTACGCCGTCGCCTGCCACTGCTTCGGTATCGGGTGTCATCGCCGATGTCAGCACCTGCGGTAGCACCGACGGCGCCGTACCGGGCCGGCCCCGGACGGGTACCAGAGTGGCGTGCTCGTCCGGTGACAGCAGCCGGAGCCGGGTGAGCGGAAGATCGACATGTTCGGCGACGGCGTCCAGTACCCGCAGTAGCCGGTCGGCGAGTGCTTCGATGCGGTCCGCGGTGAAGAGTTCGGGCAGGTATTCGAAGCCCAGGCGCAACCGGGTGCCGTGCTCGACGATCAGGCCGAGTGGATAGTGCGCGGCGTCGCGGCCGTGGACGCCCAGGACACGGAGCCCGGCGAGATCGGCGGCCGCGGACAGCCCGGTCCGATCGATGGGGTAGGACTCGAAGACGGTCACGGTGTCGAAGATGGCGCCGGGGCCTGCCACGTTCTGGATCCGGGCGAGCCCCAGATGCTGATGGTCCAGCAGCGCGGTCTGTTCGGCCCGGATCCGCCGGAGCAGCCGGGCGAGGGTGTCGCCGGGGGCGAGCCGTACCCGGACAGGCACCGTGTCGACGAACAGCCCGACCATCGATTCGATGCCCTCGAGCTGTGGGGGGCGGCCGGACACGGTGGCGCCGAACACCACGTCCTCGCGGCCGGTCTCGGTCGCGAGCACTATCGCCCAGGCGGCCTGGACGATGGTGTTGAGCGTGATCTCCTCCCCCTGGGCCACCGCGACCAGTGCCGCGGTGCGCTCTTCGCTCAGCTGCCGGCGGACCTCGCGCCCGGCGGCGCTCTGCCGGCGGCCGCGGTCGGCGGGCGCCAGCAGGGTCGGCTCGACCGCGCCGGTGAAGGCCCGGGCCCACGCGTCGTCCGCCGCGTCCCGGTCCTGGGCCCGCAACCAGGTCAGATAGTCGCGGTAGGGGCGTACCGGGGGCGGTAGCAGGGCGGGGTCCCCGTCGCCGACGTAGAGCTGCAGCAGCTCCCGGATGAGCAGGGGCGTCGACCATCCGTCGATCAGGAGGTGATGCATGCTCACCAGCAGCCGGTACCGCCGCGGGGCCAGATCGATCAGTGTCAGCCGCAGCAGCGGTGGGACGGCCGGGTCGAAACCGGCGCGGCGATCGGCCGCCATGATCCGTTCGAGTTCGAGCGCCGCCTCGTCCCGCCCCGGCAGCCCGATCCGGCCGAACGGTACGTCGACGTGCCGGCGCACCACCTGGACCGGTTTCCCGGCACTGTCGCGGTCGAAGGCGGTCCGCAGGTTCGGATGCCGTCCGAGGAGCTCCCGCACGGCGCGCTGGAGACGGTCCGCGTCGATGGTTCCGCCGAGCTCCAGGCAGAGTTGCACCACGTAGGCGTCGAGGTCGCCGGCCGCCAGCTGGGCGTGGAACAGTAACCCGGCCTGCAGCGGGGTGACCGGCCAGATGTCGTCCAGTCCCGGCTGCCGGGCCGCGAGCCGGTCGATCGTGGACTGGTCCAGGTCGAGGAGATCTATATCCGAAGGGGTCGGGCCACCGCTGCCGGGGCGGGCCGCGTGTGTGGTCAGCGCGGTTATCGCGTCGCGCCACAATTCCATGAGCTCGGTGACCTCGACCGCGTCGAGAACGCCGGTGGGATATTCCCAGGCGGCGGTGAGCGCCGGCCCGCCGGGTGTGTCGGTGGTGGCCGCGTTGATGCCCAGCAGGGCGGCTGCGGGTGCCTCCGGATTCTGTGCACCGCCGGCGGCTCGCGGGCCGGCCGGCATCCACTCGGCCGACGCGGCCGCGGGCAGCGTGTCGAACCGGCCGAGGTAGTTGAAACTCACCTGCGGGGTGGGCAGTGCGCGCAGCTCGCGAGCGGTCTCGCTGTCGAGATAGCGCAGCAATCCGAAGCCGGTTCCATGGCGGGGTACCTGCCGGAGCTGTTCCTTGACCGATTTGACCGCCGCTCCGGCGGCGGCCCCGGCGGCGAACGCGTCGCCGATATCGATACCGGACAGGTCGAGCCGCACGGGATAGGTGGTGGTGAACCATCCGACAGTGCGGGTGAGGTCGGCGCCGGGGAGCACGGTGTCGTGGCGGCCGTGACTCTCCAGGGTGAGCAGCGTTTCCGCGCTGGTGACGCCGCGCCGGTGCCGCCACCGGGCCAGTGCCAGCGCGAGCCCGGTCACGAGCGCGTCGTCCACATTGCCGCGGAAGGCCCGGGGGAGTGTGGTGAGCACATCGTGGGTGACCGCGGGAGACAGCGTGATCTGCGCGGTGGCGACGGTGGCCTGCGTATCCACGGCCGGATCGATCGGCCGGGAGCCGAGCGGCGGATCGCCGGCGCCCAGAGCCGACCGCCACCGGTCGAGTTCGCTGTGGTCACCGGCGGCGGTGTGCAAGGCGTCCGCCCAGCGGCGCATCGAGGTACCGACGGGTGCGAGGCGCGGTCGTTGCCCGGCCCGCACCTGGGCCCACGCGGCGACGAGATCGGGGACGAGGATCTGCCACGACACACCATCGACCACGAGGTGGTGTGCGACGACGAGCAACCGGCCCGGCTCACCGGCCGGATCCAGCCAGACCAGTTGCAGCACCACGCCCGCCGCGGGGTCGAGGCGTCCGGCCGCCGCGTCCGCCTCGGCGGCGGTGAGCGCGGCGAACGCGCTGCTGCCGGGGGCCGAGTCCGCCGGCACGTGCCGGATGAGCGCGGCGGCCGATACCGCGGCCGGTTCCACGCGCAGCGCCCACCCCGACGGATGCGCCGGATCGGGGTACAGCCGGGCCCGCAGCATGTCGTGGTGATCGAGTACCGCCTGGACGGTGGCGCCGATACCGGCGGCGTCGATACCGGCCGGCAGGGTCAGCTCGACCCATTGGCAGAAGC
The DNA here is from genome assembly GCF_040654015.1 of Nocardia sp. NPDC050799. Taxonomy (NCBI): domain Bacteria; kingdom Bacillati; phylum Actinomycetota; class Actinomycetes; order Mycobacteriales; family Nocardiaceae; genus Nocardia; species Nocardia sp. NPDC050799. The sequence continues at coordinate 72,682 of NZ_JBFAHF010000024.1, read as the reverse complement.
GGTCGAAGCCGCCCCGTTCGAACATCCAGCACATGATCGGGGTGAGTGGCACCGGACCCACGCCGCCGCCCGGCAGTTCCGCCGGACGGGAAGGTGCCGCGGAGCCGTTGTCGGGCACCGCGATCCGGGCCAGCCCGGCGACCGTGCGGTGGTCGAACACCGCACCTGCCGAGAACACCAGTCCCGCCGCCCTGGCCCGGGTCACCAGCTGGATGGCCATGATGCTGTCGCCGCCGAGCGCGAAGAACGAATCGTCCGCACCGACCTCGTCGAGTCCGAGTACCTCCCCGAACAGTCGCGCCAGCGTCTTCTCCGACCCGGTGACCGGGGCCCGGGATACGGTCCGGGCCGCGGTGAGGTCCGGCGCGGGGAGCGCGGCGCGATCGAGCTTGCCGGTCGCGGTCAGCGGTAGTGCGTCGAGCACCATCGCATGCGCGGGGACCATATGCGCGGCCAATCGCTCGCCGGCGTCGGCGAGAACTGTCGCGGGATCGATCTCGGCGCCGGGTTCGGGCACCAGATATCCGATCAACCGGTCTCCGGTGGCGGGGTCGCGGCGTAGGGCCGCCGCGGCGCGGGCCACACCGGGGCAGGCCCGCAGCACTGCTTCGACCTCGCCGAGTTCGATGCGGAAACCACGGATCTTCACCTGCGCATCGGCCCGGCCCACATACTCGAGTGCCAGGCTCCCGTCCGGTTGCCGCGACCAGCGGACCAGGTCGCCGGTCCGATACATCCGCCGTCCCGGCCCCGCGAACGGATCCGCGACGAACCGCGCCGCGGTCGTACCCGTCCGGTTGCGATAGCCGCGGGCCAGGCCCGGACCGGCCAGGTACAACTCGCCCACGACCCCGACCGGCACCGGGCGCAACCAGGTGTCGAGGACGGCCTGCCCGACCCCGCGGTGCGGTCGACCGATCGTCACCGGCTCGTTCGCCACCAGTGGTGCGGAGGCGTGGGTTTCGACCGTGGCCTCCGCGGGACCGTAGTTGTTGAGCAGAGTCCGGCCCGGTGCCCATTGCGACACCAGTTCTGGTGGAGGCACCTCGCCGCCCAGCGCGACCGTTTCGAGGCACGCCAGCCCGGCCGGGTCGATCGTCCCCAGCACCGTGGGGGTGAGCGCGGCGTGGGACACTTTCTCCCGGCGCAGAATCCGGGCCAGCTCGTCACCGCCGTAGGCGGCCGGGGGTGCTATCACGAGCCGTCCGCCCGACCCGAACGCGCACAGCTGTTCCATGACTGCCACGTCGAAACTCGGCGAGACGGCATGCAGGACCCGGGTGGCCGGCCCGATACCGAAACGCGACTGCTGTTCAGCCACCAGATTCGCCAACCCTCGATGCGAGACGACCACACCTTTCGGCACCCCGGTCGAACCGGACGTGTAGATCACATACGCCACCTGATCGGCCCGCACCGGCAGTGTGCGCTCCGCATCGGTGACCGGCGCCGCCGCCGTAGCCGCGACGTCCGCGGCCGTCGCCGGTTCGTCGAGGACCAGCCAGCGCACCTGTCCGGGCAGCCGATCCCGCCACTGTGCCGAGGTGATGCCCACTGTCACACCGGAATCGGCGAGCATGTACTCGAGCCGGCCTGCGGGGTAGGCGGGGTCGACCGGAACGAACGCCGCCCCCGATTTGGCCACCGCCCAGAGCGCCAGCACCGACTCGACCGACCGCGGCAACCCTACCGCGACACCGGTCTCCGGGCCGGCGCCCCGGGCGATCAGGCACCGCGCCAGCCGATTCGAGTGCGCGTCGAGTTCGCGGTAGGTCCACCGGCGGTCTCCGCACACCACCGCGACCGCCTCCGGGTCTCGGCCGGCGGCCAGTAGTTCCGGGAGGACCCGCTCGGTCACCGCCGGATCACCCGCTACCGAGAGCAGCTCGCGGTACTCCGCCGGGAAGAGCGGATCCAGCCGGCCCAGCGGCCGATCCGGGTCTGTGACGAGGAGGTCCAATACGTGCAGGATCCGGCGCAATATCGCGGCCGCCGCGTCCTGGTCGAAGAGTTCCGGCAGGTACGTGACGCGGAGATGGAGCCGGGTGTCGGTGTGCGCGACCACGCCCACCGGGTAGTGGGCGGCGTCGGTACCGGTCACGTCGGCAACCCGCAGGCCGGCGATATCGGTCTCCGCGGTCAGCCCGCCGCGGTCGACCGGATAGGACTCGAATACCGTCATCGTGTCGAACACCGCCCCCGGCCCGGCGGCATGTTCGACATCGGCCAGGCCCACATGGTGGTGATCGAGCAGGGCGGCCTGCTCCGCCTGGATCCGCTCCAGCAGGTGTCCCACGCTCTCGGCGGGATCGAGACGGACCCGCACCGGCAGGGTGTTGACGAACAACCCGATCATCGATTCGATATCCCGGATCTGCGGGGGACGCCCGGAGACCGTCGACCCGAAGGTCACATCGTCGCGGGATGTCAACAGGCCCAGTACGATTGCCCACACCCCCTGAACCACCGTATTGAGAGTCACTCCCCGGGCCTGTGCGAGGCCGGTCAGCCGCGTGGTCTGTGCCTCGGTCAGTTCGCCGGTCACATCACGGGATCCGGTGTAGCCGCGCCCGGGGTTCGCCGGAGCCACCAGAGTCGGCTCATCGGTGCCGTCGAAGGCGCGGGCCCAGGCCTCGAGCGCCGCGGTCCGGTCCTGCGCGCCGAGCCACGCCAGGAAGTCCCGGTAGGGCCGGACCGGGGGCAGCACCGCGACGTCGCCGTCGGTGGCGTAGAGCACCAGCAACTCGCGCAGGAGCAGCGGGGTGGACCAGCCGTCGAGCAATAGGTGATGCTGGGTCAGCACCAGGCGGTAGCTGTCCGGCCCCGTGGTGACCAGCATCCAGCGCAACAGCGGTGGGCGCGCCGGGTCGAACCGGGTCGCCCGGTCCGCGGCCGTCAGGAGCTCCCATTCCCGGGCCCGCGCGTCGTCGTCCAGACCGGACAGGTCGACCTCCGACCAGGGTGCCGCCACACCGCTGTCGACCACCTGGACCGGTCCGATATCGGTGACGAATGCGGTGCGCAGATTCGCATGCCGGTCGAGCAGCAGCTGTCCGGCCCGCCGCAGCCGCTCCGGATCGACCCGGCCCCGGAGTTCCAGGACCAGCTGCACCACATACGCGTCCGCCGATTCCTCGGCGGCCAGCGCGTGGAACAACAGACCCTGCTGCAACGGGGTCAACGGCCAGATGTCCTGTACTGCGGGATATCGCTGCTCGAGCCGCTCGATCTCGGACTGCCCCAGCGGGATCAGATCCAGATCCGACGGTGTCCATCCGCCGGCCCCGGGATCCCGGGCGTATGCCGCCAGCGCGGTCAGCACGTCCGACCACGACTGTGCGACCCGGCGGACCTCCGCGGCGTCCAGCACTCCGGCGGGATACGACCAGATCGCCCGCAGGCGCTGCCGGACCCCGTCGTCGACGATCCGGGCGGTGATATCGAGCGCCGCTGTGACCGGCATATCCGGATTCAGGGCACGGGCGAGTGCCGCGCCGGAGAAGTCGCCGCCGTCGTCCACCGGCTGCCACGGCTGGGCCTGCCCGCGGGGTCCGGCGACGATGCGGCCGAGATAGTTGAACCCGATCTGCGGCGTCGGCAGCGCGCGGAGCGCCGGTGCGGTGTCCTCGTTCAGATAGCGCAGCAGGCCGTAGCCGATGCCATGGTCCGGGAAGGCGCGCAACTGTTCCTTGACGGCTTTGACCGCTGCGCCGATCGCCGGCCCGCCGGCGTACGCGTCGTCGAGGTCGATATCGGAAAGATCCAGTCGTACGGGGAAACTCGTGGTGAACCAGCCGACCGTCCGCGTCAGATCCGCGCCCGGGACGACCTCTTCCTCACGACCGTGGCCTTCGAGACCGATCACCGTTGCCGCGGGCCGGTTGCCCGCGGCCGCGGGTTCGCGCTCGCGGCGCCACGTCGTTGTTGCCAGCGCCAGCGCAGCCAGCAGGCCATCGGCTACGGTGCCGTGGAATGCGGCGGGCAGATCGGTCGACAGCGCCGCGGTGACCTCGGCCGAGAGCTCGACCTCTACGGTGCGCACCGTCTCGGCCACGTCGACCCCGGGGTCGAGGGGGCGGGACCCGATCACCGGATCGGGTTCCGCGGATACGGCCTGCCACCGGCCGAGTTCCGCGGTTCGCTCCGGACGGTGGGCTGCCTCGACAAGCCCGTGCGCCCAGCCGCGCATCGATGTCCCCGCCGGGGTGAGATCGGGCGGCTCGCCGGATTCCGTCCGCGCCCACGCGATCGCGAGGTCCGGCACCAGCACCCGCCAGGAGACACCGTCGATCGCCGAATGATGCACCAGTATCAGCATCCGGTCCGGCACCGCGGGGTCCATCGGATCGAACCAGACCACCTGCGCCACGATGCCCGCACCCGGGTCGAGCCGGTTTGCCGCGGCCGCCGATTCCGCGGCGGTCACGGCGCGGAACCCGGGGCTACCCGGCGCCGCCGCGGTGGCCACCCGGTGGATGATGTCGTCGGATCGGATCGCGCCGACCGGTAACGTCTCCCAGGTCCAGCTTCCGTTGTCGGCCCGGCGTAACCGGGAGCGCAGCATATCGTGCCGATCGAGGACCGCCTGCACGGTTTCGGCCAGCCGCCGCCGCTCTGTTCCGGTGGGCAGAGCCAGCAGCACGGCCTGGGTGATGCGGCCTGCTCCGGATCGCGTGTGCTCGGTGAACCAGTGCATGACCGGCGTCAGCGGGATCGGTCCCACACCCGCGCCGGGTGGTTCCACCGAACCGGAAGCCCGCGCGACCTCGTCATCCCGGACGGCGACCCGGGCCAGCCCGGCGACGGTCCGGTGGTCGAACACCTCGCGCGCGGAGAACAGTACGCCCGCCGTCCGGGCCCGGGTCACCAGCAGGATCGACATGATGCTGTCGCCGCCGAGCGCGAAGAACGAATCGTCGAGTCCGACGGTGTCGATACCCAGTACATCGGCGAATGCCCCGGCAATGGTGCGTTCGAGCGGTGTCTGTGGCGCCCGGAATGGTGTGCTGTCCGCGCGGACCGGATCCGGCAGCGCCTTACGGTCCAATTTGCCCGCCGGTGTGAGCGGGACGTGTTCGAGCACGGTGATCGACGGCGGGATCATATAGGACGGCAAGTGGCCGCCGAGGAATTCGGTCAGCTGTGCTGTATCGATCGAACGACCCGGTGCGGGAACGACATAGGAGGCCAGCGCCATGGCGCCGGAGGGGTTGTGGTGGCCGACGGTGGTGGCGAATCCGACGGACTCGTGGGCGCCCAATACCGCGTCGATCTCCCCGAGTTCGATACGCAGGCCGCGGATCTTGACCTGGAAATCCGACCGGCCCAGGTACTGGATGGTTCCATTCGCGGTCCACCGGGCCATATCCCCGGTGCGGTACATCCGCCGACCGGGTTTCCAGGGGCAGGCGATGAAGCGTTCGGCGGTCGTGCCCGGCCGGCGATGGTAGCCGCGGGCGAGCAGCGGGCCCGCGATATACAGCTCACCCCTGACACCGGCCGGGACAGGTTGCAGCCGCTGGTCCAGAATCCACACCGTGGCGCCGCGGATCGGGCCACCGATCGTCACCGGTTCGCCCGCCACCATCCGGTTCGGGCGGGTCGCGGCGACCGTGAGCTCGGTGGGCCCGTAGGTGTTGAGCACCTCGTGGCCGTGGCTCCAGCGCTGCACCAATTGGGTCCCGTAGCTCTCGCCACCGACCATCAGTGTGCGCAGGTGCGGTAGCGGCCATCGGGTGGCGTCGACGGTGGACAGCGCGGAGGGGGTGATGAGTATGTGACCGACCTGCTCGCGGTCGAGCAGTTCGCCGAGAGCGTCGCCGCCGTAGACCGCACCGGGCGCGATGACCATCGTCGCGCCCGCGGCCAATGCCGAGAGCAGTTCCAGTATCGAGACGTCGAAGCTCGGCGAGGACAGGCACAGGACGCGCGAACCGGGTCCGATGTGCAGGCCGTCGTGGTGCTCGCTCGCGCAGCCGGCCAGCCCGCGGTGCCCGACCGCGACGGCTTTGGGCAGCCCGGTCGACCCGGAGGTGTAGATGACGTAGGCGAGATCGTCGAGGTGTAGCGGGCGCACCCGGTCGGCGTCGGAGATCGGCCCGGTGCCGCCGTCCTGCTCCGGGGTGTCGTCCGGGGTCAGCCAGTCGATGGCGCCGGGTAGTTGGTCGCGGACCGAGTCGATCGTCACACCGAGTACGGCACCGGAATCGGTGATCATATGGGTGATCCGGGCAGTCGGATACGCCGGGTCGATCGGCAGGAACGCGGCACCGGACGCGGCTACCGCGCAGACCGCGAGCACGAAATCCGCGGACCGCGGCATCGCCACCGCGACGATGTCACCGGGACCGGCGCCCCGCCGGATGAGCATCCGGGCCCATCGGCCGGCGCGTTCGCCCAGTTCCCGGTAATCGATGCGGGCGCCGTCGAAGACGAGCGCCGTCGCCGCCGGATCCCGGGCGGCGCCGGCGGCCAGCAGTTCGGCCAGGGTGCGGGGCGCGACACCGGCCGGACCGGAACGCGTCAGCAGATCGGCATGTTCGGCGGGCTCGAGCACCTCGATCGATCCCACGGGGACGGTCGGATCGACCGCCACCGCGTCCAGTGTCCGAACCCACCGGCGCACCAGGGATTCGACCGTGCTCGCGTCGAACAGCTCCGTCGAGTAGGTGACCGTCACCGCCAGCCCGCCGCTCTCGTCGTCGGCCAGCACCAGTTGCAGATCGAACCGGGAGACGTCCTCGGGTAGGTCGAGCACCGATATGTCCAGGCCGGGTAGTTCCAGATCGGCGCGGGCCAGGTTCTGGAAGGCCAGCAGCACCTGGAACAGTGGATGCCGCGACTGGGACCGCTCCGGAGCGAGTTCGTCCACCAACTGCTCGAAGGGAACGTCGGCATTCCCGAACGCGGCCAGATCGATCCGCTCGACCCGGTCGAGGAAGGCGGTGAACGACTCGCCGAGGTCGACCTCCGTCCGCAGGACCACCGTATTGACGAACATTCCGATCACGTCGTCGAGGACGGCGGCGCCCCGCCCGGCCACCGGCGTACCGATCGCGATATCACCGGAACCGCTCGACCGGGCGAGAGTTGCCGCGAGCGCGCCGTGGATCACCATGAACAACGACGAGCTGCGATTGCGGGCGAACGCGCGCAGCTTCCCCACCAGGTCCGCGCTCAGCCCGAATCGGTGACTCGCACCCCGGTGGGACCGGGCCGCCGGCCGCGGCCGGTCGAACGGCAGGCGCAGCTCCTCCGGTAGATCGGCGAGCGTTTCCGTCCAGTACCGGATCTGCCGGGCGCTGAGTGATCCGGGGTCGGCAAGGTCGCCCAGGACAGCGCGCTGCCACAGGGCGTAGTCGGCGTACTGGACGGGCAGCGGCGGCCACGACGGTGCCTCGCCACGAACACGGGCGGCATACGCGGTCGCCACATCGCGGGCCAGCGGCGCCATGGAGAAGCCGTCCGCGGCGATATGGTGCACCACCACGGCCAGCACGTATTCGGTCTCCGTACCGCCGGTCACGCGGAACAACCGGGTACGCACCGGTACCCGGGCGCTCACGTCGAATCCTTCGTGCACGAGGTCGGTGATCGCGGCGATCAACCGGTCCGGCCCGACCGGCGCCGGGCTCAACGCACGATCGACGGCGTCGACCGATTCGACCACCTGGGTCAGCGTTCCCTTCCGTTCCGGATAACGCGTCCGCAGCGATTCGTGCCTGCCCACGACATCGGTCATCGCCGCACGCAGGGCGCCGAGGTCGAGTTCGCCGCGCAGCCGGACCGCGATCGGCATGTTGTAGGCACCGGAGCGGGTGTCGTACTGGTTGAAGAACCACATCCGCTGCTGGGCGGGCGCCAGGGGTACGAGGTCGGGGCGGGGTCCGGCGATCAACGGCGGGCGTTGCCGCCCCGTGCGCATCTGACCCTCCACCTGGGTGGCCAGCGCCGACACCCGTGGCGCCTCGAACAACAACCGCACCGGAATCTCGGCACCCAGTGCCGTTCCGAGCCGGGCGGCGACCCGGGTGGCCGTCAGGCTGTCGCCGCCGAGCGCGAAGAAGGAATCGTCGAGACCGACGGGGCCGAGACCGAGCACCTCGGCGAAAACTCGTGCGATGGTCCGTTCGACCGGTGTCCCGGGCGGCCGGAACGGCACGGTGCCGGTGACGACGGGGTCCGGTAGCGCCTTGCGGTCCAGTTTGCCCGCCGGTGTGAGCGGAAGGTGCTCGAGCACCGTGATCGAGGGCGGGACCATATAGGCCGGCAGCAGGCCGCGCAGGTATTCGGTGAGGAACGCGATATCGATCGAATGATCCGGTACGGGTACGACATAGGAGGCCAGCGCGGCGGTACCGGAGCCGGTACGGTGACCGACGGTGACGGCGAATGCCACAGACTCACAGGCCGCCAAGGCGGTATCGATCTCGCCGAGTTCGATTCGCACACCCCGGATCTCGACCTGGAAATCCGACCGGCCCACATACTGGATGGTTTCCGCGGCGGTCCAGCGGACCATGTCCCCGGTGCGGTACATCCGCTGACCGGGTTTCCAGGGGCAGGCGACGAAGCGCGCGGCGGTCGCGCCCGGTCGGTGGTGGTAGCCCCGGGCGAGGAGCGCGCCCGCGATGTACAACTCACCGGCCACGCCCACCGGGACGGGCTCCAGTCGCTGGTCCAGTACCCACTCCGTGGCCCCACGAATCGGGCCGCCGATGGTGACCGGGTCTCCCGGCGCCAACGAGGCGCTGTGGTTCGCCATGATCGTGACCTCGGTCGGGCCGTAGGCGTCGAAGAACTCGCGTCCCCCGACGGCCCAGCGCCGTACCAGCTCCGGCGGGCAGGCGTCACCGGCAGCGACGACGACACGCAGGCTGTCCAGCCCGGCCGGATCCACCGAGGCCAATGCGGCCGGGGTCGCCACCGCGTGCGTCACCCCGTGGCGGCGTACCAGATCGGCGAGCTCCGTGCCGCCGTAGGTGCCGGTCTCGGCGATGACCATCGTGGCGCCGGAACCCACCGTGAGCAGTAATTCCCAGACCGAGGCGTCGAAGCTCGGGGAGGCGAGGTGCAGGGTGCGTGAATCGCCGGTGACCGTATAGCGTTCGCGCTGTTCGGCGGCGAGGGCGGCCAGCCCGGCATGTGTCACGGTCACGCCCTTCGGCGTGCCGGTGGAACCGGAGGTGTAGATCAGGTAGGCCGGATGCCCGGGCCGTAGCACGGTGGTCCGGTCGCGGTCGGTGATCGGCCGGGTGTCGCCGGGCGGGTCGTGGGCGCCGGGTAGCAGCCAGTCGACGGTACCGGGTAGTTTCTCGCGCACCGCGTCGACCGTGAGACCGAGTGTGGCCCCGGAGTCGGTGATCATATGGGTGATCCGGGCAGCCGGATACGACGGGTCGATCGGCAGGAACGCGGCCCCGGACTTCGCCACCGCCCAGAGGGCGAGAACGGAATCGGGGGAGCGCGGCATCGCCACGGCGACGACGCTTTCCGGCCCCGCGCCCCGCGCGATGAGCGCCCTGGCCGATCGGTTGGAACGTTCGTCCAGCTCCCGGTAATCGATCCGGGCATCGCCGAATACGAGTGCCGGCGCGCCGGGGTTCCGGGCGGCGGCCGCGGCCAGCAGTTCGGGGAAGGTACGGGGAGCCGGGGCGCCGGGACCGGACCGGGTCAGCAACCCCGCGCGTTCGGTAGCGTCCAGTATGTTTATCGAGCCCACCGCGGCTTCCGGTTCGGCGGCCACCGATTCCAGGATCCGGATCCATCGGTCCATCAGGGAGTCGACCGTGTCCGCATCGAACAGGTCCGCCGAGTAGTCGACCGTGACGGTCGAACCGGCGGTGCCGGCGTCGGACACCGCGACCCGCAGATCGAGCCCGGGTGCCTCGAGAAGGTCCGTTGCCGCGGCGTCCGGATCGCTCGGGTCCGGCTCCGCGTGTGGCGGGCTCCCGCAGGCCACCATCACCTGGAACAGCGGATGCCGTGCCGGTGACCGGGGTGGGCGCAGCTCCTCGACCAGCCGCGCGAACGGGATACCGGCATGGTCGAAGGCGGTCGAATCGACCCGCGCTACGCGGTCGAGAAACCCGGCGAACGGTTCACCGGGATCTATTTCGGTCCGCAGTACCACCGCATCGGCGAACTCCGGGGTCGCACCGGCCGCGGCGTGGGCGCCCCGCCGGACCACGGGGGCGCCGACCGCGATATCACCGGAACCGCTCAACCGGGCGAGCAGCACCGCCGTCGCGGCATGGACCACCGCGAACAATGAGGTGCCGCGGTCCCGCGCGAATCCTTCCAGCGCACCGGCGAGGTCCGCGCCCAATCCGAGCCGGCGGTGCCCGCGCCGGTCCGACGCCACCGCCGGACGCGGCCGATCGAACGGTAGCGGCAGTTCCTCCGGTAGATCGGCGAGCGTGGCCTGCCAGAATGTGAGGGTTTCGCGGTGGCGCCGGAGCCGGGCGCCGGTCCGGGCACTGTCGGGGTGGACCTGCCCGAGGCCGGTGTCCGGCCCGGCAGCCGCGAAGGCATCCAGGAACCGCGCGAATCCGGTCCGGTGTGCCGCCACTTCGGCCTCGGTGTAGAGGTCGGGGTTGGCCATGAAGTGCAGGATCGTCCGCGGTGGATCGCCGGTCTGGTAGAGATCGACCAGCAGATCGTCGACCGGTCCGGAACTGAGGATATGGAATTCCCCGGTGACCGGCCCGAACCGTATCTCCTGGGGGAAGAACATGACGTTCACCATCGGGCCGGCGTAGCGATGCTGTCCGTTGCTCCCGGCGGCGGCGCGGATATCGTAGAGGCCGCAGCGCTGATGCCGCAGGGCGCCGATCAGGTCGGATTGCACGTGCCGCACCAGCGTCGCCACCGTGTCTCCGTTGCCGAGCGCGATCGGGAACGGCGCGACATTGACGAACACGCCCCCGGAGCGCCGCAGTACGGCGTTGGTACGCCCCGATACCGGGATATCGACCAGAACGTCGTCCCGGCCGGTCATCCGGGCCAGATAGCATCCGAAGGCGGCGATCACCACGGCGGCCGGGCTCGCGGCCAGCGCTGTCGCGGACCGGTCGATCCGGGCCACCGTCTCCGGCGCCAGTTCGCCGAGCACGGTCACACTTTCCGCGCACGCGGGCGCGTAACCGGTCGCGAGACTCGATCCCTCCTTCGCACCGGCGAGCCGCTTCAGCCAGTACGCCCGGTCATCGGTGAACCTCTTCGATTCCCGATAGCTGCGATCCGCTTCGTACAAGGTGCGCAGATCCGCCGCGCGGCACGCCTCCACCGGGGCGCCGCGCTCCCCGGTCCCGTCCTGCACTGCCGCGGTGTACAGCGCCGCGACCCGGTTCACCATGGTCATCGCGCCGTAGCCGTCCAGTGCGACATGGTGAACCCGGTTGTACCACAGGTTATGTCTGTCGCCGACCTGCAACAGCGCCCCGGCGAACAGGCGGTCCCGGAGTATATCGAGAGGCGCCGTGTATTCGCGGCGCATCCACTGCAGACCCGCCGCCACCGGATCCGGTTCGCCCCGCATATCGAGGACCGGCCCCGTCGACGCCAGATACGGGTCGTACAACTGCTGCGGTTCGCCGCCGTTTTCCACCAGACGTAGATAGCCGGATTGGAATTCGTGGCCCGCTCGAAGCAGACTGCGGCGCAGTAGCTCGATATCCAGGTCACCGTGTAGTTCGATGTACTGCGCCTCGGATATCGGGATATCCGGTTGCAGCTGCTGCGCGAGCCACAGTCCCCGCTGCCCGGCGGACAGGGGAACGGGATTTCCGACCGTAGTCCCGGACCGGTCCGTCCCGTTCCCGCCCGATCCTGGCTCGAAATAGGGGTCCGAGCGGTTCATAGCTCTCCTCCATAAGCGGCCGCCCTCAGTGTAAGCAGAGGTTTTTGCCCGAGTACAGACCGAAATTTCGTTTAGCGTCCCGAGTTCTTTCCCGAGGCCCCGAAATCGGCAGCGTGTGCCGTAACCGAATTCAGTCTTTCAGTATCGACCGTGTCGAGCTTCGTGCAAAATATCGGCAGATGTCACGTTCCGATAAATGACAGCGAAGGGATTCATTGCGCGTTGTCAACGCTTTGCGTGCCGATTTCCGGTAATCGCTCGGCGGAACAAGGGGTTCCGTAACGAAGTTTCGGGCCGGTCGACCGGATGGCTTCCGAGTGTCATCCCGGCGTGCTGATCCGTACCGTGCGATATTTCTTCTGAAATGCGGCTAATGCAGCGGCGGCGCCTCGCGGTTTTGCGCGCCCGGAATGTGAACTTTGTAGCTATTGCCCGATTTATCGGCTGGCGTCCTATCGGCACTGAGACAGAGCGGAAGGGGTGGTGTGCGCGCCCCCGGCCACGACCGGGTCAGGGTGTCACGATGGGGAAGTTCCGGTCCGGGGTGTGGAGCAATTCCTTCAACTCTGCCAATATTCCGGGGTTCCCGCTGACACCGATACTTCCGGCCCGGACCGCCTCGCCGCCATTTCGGCCCGCCAGCAGCACCCCGAGCAGCATCGCCCTGGTGAGTGCGAACGAGGCGTCGGGTGCGGGCCCCTGGTGCCCGGCGGGCAGGTCGTAGTGAACCGCGGCCAGCGGAGCTCGTGCTCCACCCCGTCGAGGCCGACCGAGACGGTCGCCGCGTCGGCGGCATCCTCGGCGGCCTCGGAAAGCGTGACCTCGGCGAAGGGATCACCAGACAGTGAGGTGAAGGTCTCGGCGTGTACCCGGTTGCGGGGTATACGCGCACGGGCGGCCGCATCGTGGACGGCGTCCATGAACGGCTGCGGGCCGCACAGGTAGACCGGGTGATCCCGATGTGTCGCGATCAGGGCGGCCAGGTGCGCGGCGGTGGGCAGGCCCTGAATGCTTTCGAGCCAGTGCGTGACCGAGAGCCGGTCGCTGTGCCGCACGCCAGTTCGCGGAGTTCGCGCTCGATCCGCGCCCGGTAGGGCGCGTCGGCGTCGGCGAGCGCTGGCCGCGGACGCCGTGCGGCCGGAATGCTCCGCGGCTGCGCTTGTCGCCCGGGTCGGTGCTCATGAGGCGGAGGTGCCAGGCGGCGGGCGTGCCCCCCACAGCACCGCTTCCGATGAGCGAGAAAGCGGATGCTCCTCGTCCGGCAAAGGCTTCCACTGAGCGAGAGGAGGGTGGGGTCCGGCCCCGGCCGGCCATACGCTCGCAGCGTCGACGCAGTCGGAGCTTGCGACCGCACAACGGAAACGGAGGTAGCTCGGATGACCATGGAGTCGGTGTCGCCGGCCGCGATGCGCAGCGCATTGAGCCAATTCGCCAGCGGGGTGACCGTGGTGACGGGGAGCGACGAACAGGGCCCGGTCGGGTTCGCCTGCCAATCGTTCGCGTCGGTCTCGCTCGACCCGCCGCTCATCCTCTTCTGTGCCGATCACCGGGGCCGTTCCTGGCCGCGCATCCGCACGTCCGGATTTTTCACCGTCAATGTGCTCAACGAGGAGCAGGCCGACCTGTGCGCGCGGTTCGGCTCGCGCGACGGGCGCAAGTTCGACGGACTCGACTGCGAGACCTCGAAGTGGTCGACTCCATCGTTGCCCGGTGTGCTCATGCGGGTGCACGCCGAGGTGTCCGAGGTGCACCGGGCCGGAGATCACGATGTGGTGATCGGCCGGGTGCTGGAGCTGGAAACCGTCGCCCGGAAAGGTCCGATGATCTTCTTCCGGGGCAAGTTCGGAATCGATCCGCGCGCAGATCTGCTCAGCGCCTAGAAAGGTGTGCTCAGCCATGTCGGAACCTACGTCGAATCATCTTCCGCCCGGCCTCTCGGCCGCTGCGGCCGTGCTGGCGACAGAAGAGATCAAACGCGTCTTCGCGGCCCGTCTGCGGTATATGGACACCAAGCAGTGGCACAGGTACGCCGGACTGCACACCGAGGACGTGATCAGTGAGACCTGGGGCGGCCTCCCCGGCGATAAACAACCCCGCAGCGGCGGCACCACGAACCGCGTGGTCGGCAACCAGGTCCTGGCCGATACGATCCGTGCCCTGCTCGACGGCCCGGTGCCGGTGACCACGGTGCATCACGGGCACACCCCGGAGATCGAGCTGACCTCGGCCACCACCGCCCGCGGTGTCTGGGCGATGGAAGACCTGCTCTGGTGGTCCGACGGCGACGCGGAACTGCACCTGCACGGATACGGCCACTACCACGAGGAATACCGCAAGGTGGCAGGGCGGTGGCTGATCGGCTACCGCAAGCTCACCCGCCTGCGGGTCGACGCCCCGCCGGACTTCTTCCGCTTCATGAAAGCCCTGTGACATACGATGACCGATCACCATGCCGCCCTGTTCCGGCCGCTGACCATCCGCTCCCTGGCACTGCCGAACCGGATCGTCATGTCCGCGATGACCCGTTCGGCCTCGCCCGCCGGCATACCCGGCCCCGAGGTCGCCCGGTACTACCGGCGTCGTGCCGCCGGCGGAACCGGCCTGATCATCACCGAGGGCGTCGCTATCGAACACCCCGCCGCGGTCGACAACCCGCGGGTGCCCCGGATGTACGGCGAGGCCGCGCTGGCCGGGTGGCGGACCGTGGTCGACGAGGTGCACGCGGCAGGCGGCCGGATCGTTCCACAGCTCTGGCACGTCGGACCACTCTGGGGCGCGATGGGTGCGGTCGACCCGGCGATCACGCCGATGCGGCCGTCCGGACGGTGGGGGACCGTGGGCATCACGTCCTATCCCGACGACTATGTCGCGCGTGCCGCCCGGCTCACCCGGCCGATGACCGAGGACGATATCGCCGAGGTCGTCGCGGCCTTCGCGGCCGCCGCGGTCAACGCGGCCGAACTCGGCTTCGACGGTATCGCACTGCACGGTGGCCACGGCTATCTGCTGGATTCGTTCCTCTGGCCCGACACCAACATCCGTGCCGACCGGTGGGGCGGTGATCCATCGGCGCGCAGCCGGTTTCCCGTCCGGGTGGTCGAGGCCGTCCGCGGCGCCGTCGGCGACGAGCTGCCCATCTTCTTCCGCTTCTCCCAGCACAAACAGCAGGACTACACCGCACGCATCGCCGAGACGCCCGACGAACTGCAGGTGATCCTGGGATCGCTCGCCGATGCCGGGGTGGACGTCTTCGATGCCAGCATCCGGCGCTTCGATCTACCGGCGTTCGAGGGCAGTGACCTGTCGCTGGCCGGATGGGCCAAGGAACTCACGGGCGCGCACGCCATGGCGGTGGGCAGCGTCGGCCTCGGAAAGCCGCTGCGCGACAGCCGGATCGAGGGCACCGCGGAAGTGGTCGACAATATCGGCGAGGCGGAGCGCCGCCTCGAGACCGGTGAGTTCGACCTGATCGCGATCGGGCGCATGCATCTCGCCGATCCGGCGCTGGCGACGACTCTGCGCACCGGCTCGCCGCTGACGCCGTTCGACCGCGCAGTCCACGAAGGCAACCTGCACTGACCCACCGCCGCCCGGGCCGGCGCCCGGGCGGCGAACCCCGACGCCGAGCCCGCCGGTGCCGATGTTCGCGGCTCCCATGTCGGCCATCGCCTTCAGCGCGTCCTCGAGAATCTGCTGTACCGCTGCCCGGCGGCCGGCTCAACGGCCGGCGCGGCCCAGCAGGTCCCGCGCAGCGGCACTGCCGTCCAGCAGTCGCGCGGTGCGGCGCCGAATCAGCCACGTGCCGTCGGTGCGGACGAGTTCGAAGCGGTTGGCGGTGACCCGCCACACCCGGAACGAATCCTGCCCGGCGTCGCGGCGCAGCAGCAGCGAATGACAGGTCGCCACCGCGGTGTCGCCGTCGACCCGGATGTGTACGGGATCGAGCAGGTGCCCGCAGCCTTCGTGGATGTAGTCCTGATGCGGCGCGGTGCGCACCATCTCGGTGATCGCGTCGCGTCCTTCCATCACCCGGATGTCGATGTCGTATACGGCGTCCTCGGCCCACAACCGGCCGACAGCGTCGGCGTCACCGGCGTCGACGGCGGGGCCGTAGGCGGTGAGCACCTCGTGGACAGCGGCTTTGTCCTCGAGGGCCCGCACCCGGTCGAGCAGGGCGGCCACCAGATCTGCGGTGTCGGTCATATCGGTCCTCTCCGAGCCTCCGGGCACCTGTGTAGGCGGCCCGGTCTCCTGTCTACCGACATCGTCAGCGGCGGACCTCGAGCCTTCCGCTCAACGGAAACCCGGGTGTGCCGTCACCTCGTCGCTGCCATGTTTGTCAGATCGAGCCCCGCGTGCCGCGCGGGCCGAACAGTTCGTCCCCGACCGGTTCCGCTGCGGAACACCGGTTTTCCCGGCCCTCGGCGGGCCGCTTCCCAGGAGAGTCGTATATGGGCCAGGTATTGGACAGCATCATGGCGCACGCGGAGGAGATCCGCGCCGGAGCCGCGGAAGGCGAGGCGTTGATGCGGCTGCCCGACGCGACCGCGAGACATCTGCGTGACTCGGGCATCGTGCGTATGTTCCAGCCGAAGGAGTACGGCGGTGCGGAAGGTCATCCCCGCGAGGCCGCCGAAGCCGTCATGGCCCTCGGCGCCCTCGACGGCGCCGCGGGCTGGGTAGCGGGCATCGTCGGTGTGCACCCGTGGGAACTGGCCTTCTTCGATCCCCGGGCGCAGGAGGAGATCTGGGGTGTGGACAACGATATGTGGATGGCTCGCCGTACGCGCCGATGGGCATCGCGGTCCCGGTCGAGGGTGGATATATCCTCAACGGCCGCTGGTCGTTCTCCTCGGGCACCGATCACTGCGGCTGGATCATGATCGGCGCCGCCGTCGGCGACACGGACGGCAACCGCACCGGCGCGGTACTGCACGTGGTGCTGCCGCGCTCGGACTACCGGATCGACCACGACAGCTGGAATGTGCTCGGCCTGCGTGGCACCGGTTCGAAGGATTTGATCGTGGAGGATGCCTTCCTTCCGGAGCATCGCACGATCGACGCCGATATCGTGCTCAGCGGTAACGGCTGGCGGCACGCGGGCCGCGACGAGACGCTGTACCGGTTCCCGTTCTCGTGCCTCTTCCCGCTGGGTATCACCTCGGCGCTGATCGGGATGACCGAGGGCGCGCTCGCCTGCTACATCGCGGCGCAGCGGGAGCGCGTCCAGGTCACCGGCGTGCCCATCAAAGAAGATCCCTATGTCTTGTTCGCCGTCAGCGAGGCGGCGTCGGAGATCTCCGCGGCCCGCCTCGCCCTGCTCGAGACGGTCGACCGGTTCTGGGACAAGACCGAGCGCGGCGCGGAAATCGGGTTCGAGGAACGCGCGATCGGCCGGCGCACCCAGATCTCCGCGGCGTGGCGCGCGGTGCGGGCGATGGACGAGGTCTTCGCCCGGGCCGGTGGTGCGGCGGTGCATCTGAAGACGCCGATGCAGCGGTTCTGGCGCGATGCCCATGTCGGCCTCACCCATGCCATTCATGTACCGGGCACGACCTACCACGCGGCGGCACTCGCGCAGCTGGGTGGTGACCCGCAGGGTCCGTACCGCGCAATGATCTGACACCCCTTTACTTTTCGAGGACGAAACAATGACCGAACCCCCCAGAACAGAACTCCGCGGTCTCGGGTATCTCCGGGTCCAGAGCCAGGACGTCGCGCGCTGGCGCGAGCTGCTCATCGACGGCCTCGGCATGGCCGTCGGCTCCGGTCCCGACCGGGATGGGCTGTACGCCCGCATCGACGAACGCCGCGCCCGCATCGCCGTCCTGCCCGGCGAATCCGACAGGGCACTGGCCGTGGGCTGGGAAGTGCGCGACGAGTTCGCGCTCCAGCGGGTGCGCGAAGCCGTGGAAGAGTCCGGACACACCGTCGAGGTGCTGTCACGGAAGGAATGCGCGTATCTGGACGTGGAGCAGGCCATCGCGTTCGGCGATCCGGCCGGGACGCGCCTCGAGGTGTTCTTCGGCCCGGTCCTCGACCACAGCCCGCTGGTGACTCCGTTCGCCGGACGATGGGTGACCGGGGAGCACGGCCTGGGCCATGTGGTGCTGCCCTCCGCGAAGTTCGCCGAATCGTACGACTTCTACACCCGGGTACTGGGTTTCCTGCCCCGGGGTTCGATCCGGTTGGACGACGAGGGGCTGAGCCGGGTGCGGTTCCTCGGTATCAATCGGCGCCATCACAGCCTCGCGCTGTGCCCGGCCCCGCCGACGTCCGAACCGGGGCTGGTGCACCTGATGACCGAGGTCGACACTCTCGACGCGGTCGGCCGGGCACTGGATCGGGTGAACCGGCAGAAGTTCTCGATCTCCTCCACGCTGGGCAGGCACACGAACGACAAGATGATCTCGTTCTACGTCCGCGCCCCTGGCGGATGGGATCTCGAGTTCGGTACCGACGGCATGCTCGTGGACGAGCGCTACTACACGTCCGAGGAGATCACCGCGGACGCGTACTGGGGTCATGATCAGTCGGGCGCCGAGCCGTTGAAAGCGTTCATCCCGACGGTCGGCTGAACCGCGCACGGCCCACCGGCCCGGACCGGAAGAGCACCGCGACGACTGTCGCGGTGCTCTTCCGCGTTGTTGCCTCCCTCTGGGTGAAAGGTCTTCTGGAGGCCCCGTCGCCGCGCCGGTATCATTTTCATTGATTGTTTGATCAATCAATGAATATGCCATCTCGCTGCCGGAGTTGCCCGTGACCGCTGTAGACGACCGATCCCAGACCGTTATGGGGCGGGTCCTTCTGTTGCTCGAACCTTTCCGCGAATGCGAGACCCTGACGCTCACCGAGCTGGCCGAGCGCGCGGGCTTTCCCCGGTCGTCTGCCCATCGGTTGCTGTCGCAGCTCGTGGAGGTCGGCTGGCTGCGCCGGAACGGCACCGCCTATCGCCTCGGTCCGAAGCTGGTGGAGCTCGGCTCCGAGGCGCGTCGGCACGACCGGATGTACCAGGCCGCCGCCCCGACGATGTACCAGTTGCGCAAACGCACCGGAATGGCCGTTCAGCTGACTGTTCTCAACGGTGACGACCTGCTGTTTCTCGAAGTGATCGGTGGCCGATGGGCGGCTTCGGCGCTGTGTACCCGCGTCGGGCAGCGCCGTCCGGCGCTGGGGACCGTCGAGGGTGCCGCTCTGTTGGCGCTGCATGACGGGTGTGGGTTCACGATCCGGGACCGTGTCGTGCCAGGCCGTGCGGGGGAACGGGTGCGTTGCGTCGCGCTCGCCTTCGAGGCCGGGCGGCAGGAGGCCGCCGCGCTCTCGCTGGCCGGCCCGGCGGGGCGGACTCCGGCGGGCGCCGTGCGCGACCTCACCGCGGCCGCCGACGTGGTGATATCGCGGCTCTCCCTCTGAGGCGGCCCTGTCGTCTCGGCTGCTGCGATCGTGGGATCGAGACCGCTGACGCCGAGTCTTTCGACCTACGGCACACCCCTGTTATCGTCACCTCGGCCATTGATTGATCGCTTGATCGATGGCTTGCGGCCGCGACGCGGCCTGCGCCCCGATGGAGGTTCAATGAAGAACAGCGACGATTTCTCCCCGGCCGTCATCGACCGGGTCGCGACTCTGCTCGACGAGTTCCGCGACGGCGCCGAACTCACGCTGTCCCAGCTGTCCGGCCGGACCGGCCTGCCGCGCTCTTCCGCGCACCGGATGCTCTCCCGGCTCGTCGAGTTGGGGTGGGTGAGCAGGCGCGGCCGGATGTACGGGCTGAGTCGCCAAATATTCGAGTGGGGCGCCCTCGCGCAGCAGCACGACCGCCTGCACCGGGCTGCGCATCCAATCCTGCACGAACTCCACGAGACGAGCGGACTGATCGTCCATCTGGCCGTTCTCGACGGCACCGACGTGCGCTACCTCGACAAGGTCGGCTTCGGGCGGATCGTCCTCCCCTCGCGTATAGGCGGACGGCAGCCGGCCGGGCGCACCGCGCTGGGCAAGGCGCTTATCGCCCATGCCGCCGTGGATCGGGTCGCCGCATATGCGGCGACCGCGTCTCCGGCATCCAGGGGAACACAGGCGCTACCGCGCCATGAGATCGCCCGCATCCGTCAGCAGCGCGTGGCCTACGAACGCGAGGAATGCGTCGCGGGCGTCGCCTGTGTGGCCGCCCCGATCGGCAACAGCCGGACCTGTGTGGGGGCCGTCTCGGTGACCGGCCCGGTCGGCAGTATGGACTTCGTATCTCTGGCGATCTCGGTCCGGTCGGCGGCGCATGCGATCTGGCGAGACCACGACGAGTGCGACTCGGTGCGCCGCGCGGTGTGATCGGTGCTCAGCGAACGAGTGCCCGCCCGCATGACCACCCCTGGAGAGAACCTCGGGACCCATTGACCGTTTGATCAATGGAGTGTGACAGAATCGGCCGATCAGGCAAGTGGCGCCCGAATCCGACAGGGGATGACCGTGGACCCGCAGGAACGCAGAAAGCTGATTCTCGACCGCTCGGCCGAGATCTTCGCCCGCAAGGGGATTTCCGCGACGACCATCCGTGAGATCGGCGATGCGGTGGGGGTGTACTCGGGCGCGCTCTATCACTACTTCCCGTCCAAGGAAGCGATCGTCACCGAACTCATCCGCGAGTACATCGAGGACCTGGCGGCGCGCTGCAAGGCTGTGCTGGCGCGGGATCTGCCGCCGATCGAACGTCTCGAGGCGCTCACCGAGGTCGCGCTGGCGACCAGCGAGCAATACCACGGCGCCACGGCGATCTGGCGCCGCGAAAGCGAATACATGCGGGAACGGGTGGTGGAGGCCGATATGTCGGCGACCGCCGACATCATGCAGGTCGCCTGGCGTGAAGCCATCAGGGAGGGAGTGGAGGCCGGCGCGCTGCGCGGCGATATCGATCCCGAGGCATTCCGGGAACTTCTCTACGACGCGGTCTGGCACGCCTCCCGCTGGTTCCGGCCGGATGCGCAGCACTCCCTGTCCGGCCTCGCCCGCACCGTGATCGCGGTATTCGTCGAGGGGATGCGTCTCCGCTCCACCCCTGTCGGGGCGGAGCGGACGGCGACGTCACTCGCCGGAAGCTGACAGGTTCCCCGCCACTTCCTTGTGCCACGATTCGAGCGCGCGGCCGGTGTCGACCTCGAACTCGAAGCGTTGCGTCATCTCCGGAGTGACGTCTTCGAGGTCGACATAGAACTGGCTGTACCACCGGCGAAGCTGGTATACGGGGCCGTCCTCTTCGGTGAGCAGCGGATTCTCGATGCGTGTCTTGTGTTTCCAGATCTCGATGTCCTGCTTGAACTGCTCTTCGAGCCCATCGGTGAACAGCGTGGCCATCTCCGCGGTCTGCTCCGGGGTCATCCGTCGATCTTCTTGACGATCGTGCCGAACTGGAGGACGAACGAGTTCGAGCCGACCGGGTAGTGACAGTTGATGAGCTTGGACTCGACGGTGGTGCCCTCGGCGACGGTGTAGATCGTGTCGAGCATGAAGGAGGGACCGTAGTAGAACGCGTCCGAAATGGTCTGTGCTTCCGGGAGGTCCATCTGCACACCGGTTTTGATGTCGTCACGACCGTAGGAGCGCATATGCTGTCCGGCGATGTGACCGTCGAAGACGTTCTTGAAGTACTCCGGCATCTGGTAGTGCACATAGAAGAAATGCGCCATGTCGACGACATTGTCGACGATCTCGCGGCAGTGCGACCCCTCGACCCGGATCGTTGTCCAGGTCCAGTCGCTCCACAGCCCGTCCTCGTATCCCTCGATCTCCGGGATCGCCTGCTCGGCGGGCGGTGCGGAACCCTGCGGGCAATGCCAGACCAGCAGAATGCCGTTGCGCTCCATTGTGGTCCAGGTGCGCGTGCGGGCGACCTTGGGCGTGCGACGAGCGTAGGGGACCGATTCGCACCGGCCCTTGCCGTTCCAGCGCCAGTCGTGGAACGGGCAGGCGATGGTATCGCCCTTGATCTCACCGCGCGCCAGGTTGCCGCCCATATGCCTGCAGTAGGCGTCGAGCACATGGAGCTCGCCGGTGGAGTCGGCGAATACCACGACTTCGGTACCGAAGACTTCGATCTGGTGCGGCTTGCCGTCCCGGAAATCCTTCGCCAGGCCGAGGCAGTGCCAGCCGCGCGCGAAACGCGCCGGGTTCGTTCCGGTATCGATGGTGCGGATCTCGATCCGCTCTTGTGCGGTGGTCATGAATTCTCCAGTGATGTGTGGGTGGATCCGGATTGGACGTGAACTGTGGTCACCGAAGCGTGCGCCGGTCGTTCCCGGCGGCAAGGGGCGCGACAGCCGGCTCGGACCGCGTGGTCGTCGCGATGTCGCCGCGGGCCACCGCGTCGTCGACCGTGCGGTCGAGGGATGCGCAGCGCAGCAGGTAGCCGCCACGGCCGGCCCCTGTCGGGGCGGCCATTTCCCGGCATGTGCGCGAGGCCTCGGCGGTCCATTGAATGCTCGTGTGAGCGGGGCTGTACTTCGCGACGGGCACACGAGCGGCACAGGTGTGACAGGCGAGCGGCTGCAATTTCCCGGATCCCTTCCTCGGATGAGTCGAGGCTAGGAACCCGGCTGTGGCGGAGGCCACAGGAATTCAGTCCAGCGGAACAGCGCCGGCGGTGAGCACGGACAGCACCCGCTCACTCCAGTCGTCCCGGACGCTGCCGCTGCGCGCGATCTCCGCGAGATAGGCGCCGACGATCATGTCCAGGATGGTTTCGACATCGAGGTCCGATCGCGGTGCCTTCGCCGCGAGCGCTCGGCTCAGCGCCTCGGACAGTCGATGGCGATGCTGTACGAGCAGCGTGCGGATCACGGTGGTGAATTCCGGATCGTCGTCGGTGAGCAGTGCGGCCACACCTCCTGGTCCGATACTCGCGTCGACGACGTGCAGGGATTGTTCGACAACCCAGCGCAGCACTGCCGGCAAGGTCGCGGAATCCGGGGGTGACTCCGGCTCGGCGATCGAACTCAGCGAAGAGGTGAGCATTTCGCCGCGATTGCTGTATCGGCGGTAGATCGTCGTCTTCGCCACCCCCGACAGCGCGGCGACCGCCTCGACGGTGACTGCTTTCGGCCCTTTGGCGCGTAGCAATTCCAATGTCGCGGTGGTGATCCGTTCGTCACGGGGTGCCGGCGCCTCGGCCATCGGGTCTCCTTTGCCTCTGTGTTCGGTACCTCACAACGCGCCCATCATGCCAACCGATGTCGCTACGCTACGTGTATCGTAGCGATTAGGAGGTATGACATGAGGAAACCGGACAGGAACTCGATCGTCGGATGGGGTGCGATGGCGCTGGGGCTGGCGACCGCGGCGACCCCGGTATGGATCGATACGACCGCGGCGGCGGCCGGTCTCACACTCGGGCTGGGTGCGCTGACCGTCATCTACGCGATGTGGTCCCTACTCGCCCGAAATCCTACGAAGGATCACTGGACCCTCTCGGTGATCGGGCTGATGCTGTTCATCTCGCCCTGGGTGGGCGGGTTCGCCGCCGAGGGCGCGGGATGGGTGGCGTGGACGACCGGTCTGCTCCTCGCCCTGCTGGCGGGCACGGCCTACGTGAGCGACGAGGCCGGCAACGTTGCCGAGGCCGTTCGGGTCGACGAGCTGGTGACGTACCGACTGCGGCAGATCCGGCACCACGAGATCGCCGGCGCCGGCCGCAGTAACCGATCAGGTAGTGCTGCCTGAACACCGATGGTTCGAGCCCCCGGGCCCGTTCCCGGGACCGGGAGGGCGCCGGGTCGGGGCCTGTGCTGCGGAGTCGCAGGCACCTCCGGGGAGATGCCGCGGCCCGTCGCGTGGATCCGGGAGTCCGCAGGAGCCGTGAGCGGATCGGCGTCTCCGTCGCACGTCGTGGTTTCACCTCGGCCAGGCCCGCGAAGGTTACGCCCACCTGGCCGCCGGTATCCGGGCCGGTCGTGTCGAACTTCCTCTGGGATGAGGAGGACTCCGGACAGCGCGGTGCCGATCCGGTCTTCGTAGGATGCCGGCACCGCGGGGTTCCGTGGCGTGTGTCGTGGTACCGAAGCATGTGCTGACCGGCTTCGGTCGGCGCGCCGGTGGACCGTCATGCGACACGAGGGACCGTCGCCGTGGATGTCGGACCCTGGTGCCAGACTCGGGGATGTGCGGTGGGCGGTGGCGGAGTCGGGTGACGGGGGCGCGTATCTGTGTCCACTCGATCCGGCCGGCCGGCCCGCCGCCGCGGTGGTCCACGAGCCTTCGCTCGCCGCGGCGGTGCGGTCACGCCCCGACGTCGAGCGGTGGGTGTGGCGGTCCACCGCCGAGATCCATCGATCCTTGTCGGCGGCCGGTGTGCGGGTCGAGCGCTGCTACGACGTGGAGGCCGCGGAGGCGCTGCTGATCGGGTACGAGGAGGGGCAGTCGGGTCAACCCCGTTCACTGGCGGCCGCGTGGGCCCGGCTGCACCACCTGCCCGTTCCGCCGGACGCCCCGGCGCGCGCCGCCGAGAGCCAGCCGTCGTTGTTCGAGTCGGGCCCGGTTCCGCTGCCGTCCGGCACCGACGAATTCACTGCCTTGGTGGAGGTCTACGCGGGTCAGCTCGCCCGGACCGCGGCCACCGCGCATTCCGAACGCATGCGGTTGCTGCTCGCCGCCGAATCGGCGGGCATGCTGGTCGCCGCGGAGATGTCGCGGTCGGGCATCCCGTGGCGCGCGGACGTGCACCGCGAATTGCTGGACACGCTGCTGGGGGAGCGGTTTCCGGGCGGGGCGGAACCACGCCGGCTGGCGGAGCTGGCCGAGGAAGTGTCGCGGGCCTTCGGAGCGGGAGTGCGGGTCCGTCCGGACCTGCCCAACGACATCATCAGGGCATTCTCCCGCGCCGGAATTCTGTTGTCCTCCACGCGTAAATGGGAGATCCAGCGCATCGACCATCCCGCGGTGGTGCCCCTGCTGGCCTATAAATCGCTGTACCGCTTGTATACCGCCCACGGCTGGTCCTGGCTCGAACAGTGGGTACACGGCGGCCGATTCCGTCCCGAATATCTGCCCGGTGGCACGGTGACCGGCCGTTGGACCACCAATGGTGGTGGCGCCTTGCAGATCCCGAAAGTGGTCCGCCGGGCGATCCGTGCCGACCCGGGCTGGACACTGGTCGTGGCCGACGCCGACCAGATGGAGCCGCGGATACTGGCCGCCGTCTCGCGCGATCCGGGGTTGATGGAGGTGGCCGGCCGGGATGCGGATCTGTACGCGGATCTCGCCGCCCGGGGCTTCGGCGGCGACCGCGCGCAAGCCAAACTCGCCCTGCTGGGCGCCATCTACGGCCAGACCTCCGGCGATGCCCTGACCCACCTGGCCGGTCTGCGCCGGCGATATCCGGCCGCGGTGGCCTATGTCGACGATGCGGCGCGAGCCGGTGAGGAGGGCCGTCTGGTCCGCACCTGGCTGGGGCGGACGTGCCCGCCGGTATCGGTCGTGCCACCGGACCAGGAGGAACTGTCCCGGGAGAACTCCGGTGAGTACCGCAGCACCTCGGCGGCGCGCGCCCGGGGCCGCTTCACGCGTAACTTCGTCGTGCAGGGCAGCGGCGCCGATTGGGCCCTCTTGGTCCTGGCGGGTCTGCGTCATGCGATATTTCGTGCCGGGCTCCGTGCCGAGCTGGTGTTCTTCCAGCACGACGAGGTGATCGTGCACTGTCCGGCGGAGGAGGCGTCGCAGGTCGCCGAAATGATCACCACCGCGGCCGATACCGCGGGCCGGCTGGCTTTCGGGCCGACACCGGTGCGGTTCCCCTTCACCACGGCAGTGGTGGAATGCTACGGAGATGCGAAGTAGGCCTCCGTCTCGACGATGCCGAACGGCGGATCGGTCACCGGCGGGAGGTCTCTCGCGGCGTGGTTAGTCCAGAATGCGCCGGGCGACGTTGGTGGTGACCAGGTCGAGCAGCTCGTCGGCGCGGCCGGCGAGGATGGTGCGGATGGCATAGATGGTGAACCCTTTGGCCTGTTCTGCCGAGATGGCCGGCGGAATCGTCAGTTCCTGCCGTGCCACGACGACGTCGACGAGTGCGGGTCCCTCGTGCGCGAGCGCCTCCGCGAGGGCCGGCTCCAGGTCGGCGGGCTCTTCGACCCGGCGCCCCCAGATCCCCATGGCCCGGGCGGCGGCGCCGAAGTCGGGGTTCGACAGGTCGGTGCCGAAGTTCACCACCCCGGCCGCCTTCATCTCCAATTCCACGAAGTTCAGCGACGAGTTGTTGAACACGATCACCTTCACCGGTAGGTCGTTCTGCAGCAACGTGATCAGCTCGCCGAACAACATGGTGAGTCCGCCGTCTCCGGCGAGGGCGATCACCTGGCGTCCCCGGTGGGCCGTCTGCGCACCGATCGCGTGCGGCAGGGCGCAGGCCATCGTCCCGTGGGTGAACGAGCCGGTCAACCGTCGCCGGCCGTTCATGGTCAGATAGCGTGCCGCCCAGATCGTCGGCGATCCGACGTCGAAGGTGAACACCGCGTCGCCGGCGGCCAGTCGATTCACCGCTCCGGCGACGTATTCCGGCCGGATGGGCGTGCGGTCGCGATCATTGACCGCCAGCGCGTCCAGCGATTCGCGGGTGCGCCGATAATGCCGCAGCGACCTGTCCAGATGTGCTCGGTTGGTCTTCTGCTCCACCCGCGGCAACAGTGCGTCGATCGTATCCCGCACGCTGCCGACCATACCCAGGTCGACCGGGGTGCGGCGGCCGAGGTGGCTGCCGCGGATATCGACCTGGACGACCGCGGCGTCCTCGGGATAGAACTGCGTGTACGGGAAGTCGGTACCCAGCATCAGCAGCACATCGGCTTCCTTGATCGCCTTGTACCCCGAGGCGTACCCGAGCAGTCCGGTCATCCCCACGTCGTACGGGTTGTCGTACTCCAGGTGTTCCTTGCCGCGGAACGCGTGCACGATCGGCGAGTTCAGCCTGTCGGCCAACGCCATGACCTGGGCGTGCGCGCCGGCGGTACCGGCGCCGCCGAGAATCGTCACCCGCGACCCGGCATTCAGGATGTCCGCGGCGCGGCGCAGGGTGGGGTCGTCCGGCCGCAGCACCGACCGCGACGGCACTACCGGCCGGCTGCTCCACCGGTCGCCGGACAGGCGGCTTTGGAAGACCTCACCGGGTATCACGACGACGGCGACACCGTTCTCCTCGACTGCCGCCCGCATCGCCATCTCCACGACCCGCGGCGCCGACCGCGGGCTGCTGATGAGCTCGCAGTACACACTGCACTCGCGGAACAACTCCTCGGGATGAGTTTCCTGGAAGTATCCGGATCCGATTTCGCCGATCGGGATGTGCGCGGCGACGGCCAGCACCGGTACCCGCGTGCGCTGGGCGTCGTAGAGTCCGTTGATCAGATGAAGGTTGCCCGGCCCGCAGCTTCCGGCGCATACGGCGAGGCGGCCCGTCAGCGCCGCCTCCGCGGTCGCCGCGAACGCGGCGGCCTCCTCGTGCCGCACATGCTCCCAGGTGATGCCGTCGGATCGCCGTATCGCGTCGGTGAATCCGTTCAGACTGTCACCGGGCAACCCGTAGACCCGGCGGACGCCGCTGACCTGTAATGCCGTGATCATGTGCTGAGCGACAGTCGCCATGGCCCGACCCTACGCGGCGGTTGCCAGGATGTAGCCGGACATGCGGGGCGGGTCGGTGGATGAGCTCTCTCGGATGCTGTGGTCGAAACGCCCGGCTCTCGCTCGGAGGTCGAAGCCTGCTGTCCCCGCGACGAGTACCGCCGCGCCGATCGGTGCCGGCGCGGCGGTCGAGCGGGTGATCAGGCGGGTTGTAGCGGGCCGATGAAGGTGCCCGGGTGGGTGACGCCACCTTGGCGTTGCACACTCACGTCCGCCGGCCACGACGCCCGCAGCCGGGTGGTGGTATCCGGCGGGGTGACGACGAGCGTGACCGGGACCCAGCCGTCCGGACCGCCCGGCAGATAGGTGAGCAGGCTGCTCACCGCGGCACCCGGTTCCACCGTCGGCGGCGCGGGATCCGTGGCCTGGCGGGGCAGCCGGTAGGTCGGGCCGAAGGTCGGATCTTCCGGGCTCACCAGGCCCGGCACCGACTTCGTTGCGCTCGGGCCGACCATCCGTCGCATCCCCGTGGCCGGCCTGCCTGGACCACGGTCAGGGTAGAACCTGCGGGATCACGTCGGGGTGGAAATAGCCGACGAGGGCGCCGATCACGGAGCCGAGGAGTGAGCCGGCACCGGACCCGGTGGCCGATCCCACGGCGGAACCGACCGATCCCCCCGCGGACGAGCCGTTCAGCACCGGATCGGGAATCAGTGCATGCGGGTTGGTAGCGATATCCTCGCTCTTCTGCAGCGGAATACCGGCCACGGGTGTGGCTCGGTCGGTTGCGGCTTCAGCGGCCGACGGACCCGCGAGAACAATTGTCGCGGCCAGGGGCAGGGTGCCGAAGGCGACCATGCCCGTCGCCTTGACCAGGCTGTTTCCCATCATTTTCTGCTCACCTTTCCGACCCTCGGAACAGGCGAGGGCGTAATACATGGACCAGAGGCACTCCGGCCGCCTGAATCATAGGCAGCTCGGTGCGGAATCCGAACAAGGAATGTGAGCAATAATAATGCGCGGCAATGTAATTCGTGATCCGTCCGTTCCGGGGTAGTGCCGGGCGGGTGGATTCGGGGCATCGGATCGGTCGTCGTCCGGTCGCCTCATCGGGCCACTCGGTGTTCTGCCACGGTTGAACTGGCGTTCGGGGCTCTCGCGCGGCCTCGGCCGGCCTGGGAATCGCATCGAAGTGGCATCGGACGACCGGTTCGCGCCGACGCCTGATCGTATCCGCCGGGAGCCGGGGCCCTCGGTGGACCGTAATGCCGGTGGTCGCGCGGGCAGTTTCGCGCGCAGAGGGCAGGGCGCCGACAGAAACAGGTATACCCGGGGCCGTCCGACCGGTGCATCAGTGATGCGTATCGCGGAAGCTGATGTGGTATCGCGAACGGATACGGGTACGTGCGTTTGCCGAGCCCGGTTCGCGGTGTGTAATCGCCGGCCGCCGACTGTGGCATCTACTTGCCGGTCGGCTCGTGAGCCCAGTGATGAGAGGGGACGACAATGGATGATCCACAAATCACCGTGGATCCCGACGGATTCGCTGCCGCGATGGAAGCGCTCGTTATGGACGATCCGCACCCGAACGGTTCCGTCGAGGACAGCCCTTCGCAATGGCTACGCCGGGCGCTCTATGCCTACGAATGGGCGAAGCAAGCCTGCCGGGAGGCCGATGAGCGATCGGATACCCGGAAAATCGCGCCCGGCCGGGCGCGCGCGGCCGTCCTGCGCCATGAGGCTCATCAGTACGAACAGCAGACCGTGCGCTAGCCGAGTGGGCGTCGGCCCTGGTCGGATACCGCTTTGGTGGCCACCCCCATGATCAGCGGCCGAACGATCGGGGGCATCCGCCGCCACGACGTTTCCCGCACCTCGCCGAGCTCCAGCCCGCGCGCCCGGATCAGCTCGAGGGTCGCACGATTGCAATGACAGCCCTCCGCGAACCGGCGCCACGGGCCGGCGAGCCGGTCTTGCCATCGGGCGAGTCGCGGCGATTCGGCACGCACGTGCTCGAGGAACAACAGCTGCCCCCGGGGTCGCAATACGCGCTCGATCTCCCGTAACACCGGATCGGGGTCCGCCACAGTGCACAACACGAGCGTCGAGACGACGGTGTCCACGGTTTCATCCGCGAAAGGCAGCCGTTCCGCCGCGGCGTCGACGACGCGTGCCCGGTCTCGACCGCGGCCCAGCCTTCGCGCCAACCGGGTACGCATCGCGGCTTCCGGCTCGGTCAGGGTCAGCTCGTCGAGGTCGTCGGGGTAGTACCGCAGGTTGAGACCGGTACCGCTGCCGAGTTCGACGGTTCGCCCCCTCGCGCGGCCGAGTAGATCGCGCCGCCGATCGGCCATCCCCGATCTCTCGCCCCACCAGAGCAACGGGTCGTACAGCGCCGCGAACACTCGTGCCCACAGGCCCGAGCCCTCCACCGCTGCCGCCGGTACGGCGCCGCTGCTCACAGGTTCGACCGTACGCCCGGGGCCGTCGGTGCGCACGCGAATGCCGGTAGAGGTCCGGAGTGTCCCCAAGCCGACGAAGGGGAGACCGCCTTGACCGGAAGAGCAATTCAACTGTAGATACGTAGATATGCGAATTAATTAATATCGGGTCAGGGGGCTGAGCGATTCGGAGGGACCCCCGGTCCGCGCACCGGCACCGACGCGGGACCGACCGGATTCATACGTAACGGGTGAGGCGTCGAGCGGCGGGGTGGACTTGGGTGGGATCCGATCACTTCTCGGGAGGCGGGATATGGCGACCTACAGGACAGAACCCGGAGGCTCTCCGGTGAAGCAGGGCGTGGCGGCGGTGACTTCGATCGCGGCCGCGGTCCTGCTGCTCGCGGTGGGTGTGCTGTCGATTCTGGCGGGTATCTCGGCGATCGCGGGCGACGAGCTGTTCGTGACCGGGCCGAACTACATTCTCCAGTTCGACACCACCACCTGGGGCTGGATCCACCTCGTGCTGGGCATCCTGCTGGTGATCGCGGCGGTCGCCCTGATGTCCGGCGCGCTGTGGGCGCGGATCACGGCGGTGGTGCTGGCCGGGCTGTCGATCATCGCGAACTTCCTGTGGATCCCGTACTACCCGTGGTGGTCGATCGTGGTCATCGCGATCGATCTGGTGGTCATCTGGGCGGTCTCCACCTGGCGGCCGGAACAGATGTAGGACGAGCCGGCACGTCCGCGCCACGCCCGAGGGCCCGGCCGGATCATGTCCCGCCGCCGGCGGTTCCTGATTCCGCGTCGATGCGATGGATGTCTGTGCCCTGGTGGGCGGCCCATTCGGGCGCGAGGATCGACATCACGGTGGCGTCGATCCACTCGTCTCGATAGCGCAGTGCTTGGCGGAGGACGCCTTCGGCGCGGAAGCCCACCTTCTCGTAGACATGGTGCGCGCGGCGGTTGAATGCGTAGACCTCCAGCGAGATCCGGTGCAAGCCGAGCCACTCGAAGCCGTAGCCGACGATCAGGCGCGTGGCCTCGGTGCCCAGCCCGCGTCCCCGTCCGGCGGGGCCGAGCAGAATGCGGAAATTGCAGCTGTGGTTGGCGGGATCCCACTGGTTCAGCACCGCTTCTCCCACACACCGGCCGTCGGTGTTGTCGACGACCGCTAGGTCGAGCCGGTCCCGTTGCGCGGCCCGGCTCGCGTACCAGTCGCGCAACTCCGCGACCTCGGCCGGGTCCTCGGGCGCGAACTCTTCCCTCTCGTCGTGGACGCTACCCGTGAGCCGGCGGACCTCCGGGTCGCGCAGCGCCGCACGGAGGCCGTCGAGGTCCGCGTCGGCGAATGACCGTAGGAGAACTTTCCCGCCGGTGAGGACGGGTTTGACGGAGAAATCCGTGAGCTGGGCCATCACTGAATTATGTGGATCGGTCCGCCGACCGGTCATTTCGGTCTCGCAATCAGAGAGTGCGGCAGCAAAAATCGGTCAGCGCCCGCGCGCGACCCGGGCATTGAGCCCATGTATCCGGTGACATTCTTCTCTGGTCCGCGGCGCTCACGGGCGGAAGCATCGAAGAGGGGCCGGCCCCGGCCCGGAAAAGCTGCTCCTGGGACCGGCAGTGGCGTTCGTTCGTACACGCAACGGAGAAGCAGTCTCCCGGTGACACACAGGAAGGCAGCCCATGACCGACTTCGCTCCGGGGTCCGGAGAACATGCCGCCCCGCCGGTGGTCGCGGCCGTGGACGGTTCACCCGGTTCGAATCGGGCGGTGGCCTGGGCCGCCGCCGAAGGCGAGTATGCACGGGTGCGGGCTGCACCTGCTGAACTCGTGGATTCTGGCGGTCGGTTTCGATCCCGACGCCACCCTGACCGAGCACGATCTGCGGGCGTTGCACGACGAAGCCGGTCAGGTGCTTGCCGCGGCCGAGGAGGTCGCCCGGGCCGCGACGCCCGATCCCGGCCTCGCGATCACCACCGAGGCGATCGACGAGCTCATCGTGCCCGCCCTCGTCGAGCGGCCGCGTTCGGCCCGGCTGCTGGTCGTCGGTAGCCGGGGGCTCGGAGCTTTCCAGCGTGGGCTCGTCGGCTCGGTGAGTACCGCGGTGACCCGGCACGCGCGATGTCCGGTCGCGGTGATCCACGCGGACGCGCCGCTGGACGTGGCCGCGGCGACCCGGCCGTCTGCTGCAAGCCGTGGACATTCCGATCGTCATCGTTCGGTCGCGCGACACGTGGGTGAGGCCGATCGGAGAAATTGTTCCTCGCCCTGGCCTCACCACCGAAGAGCACTTGAAAGGAGGCCGATACATGGAAATCGGTCTGTCCACTACTCTGCACACCAGCTTCGAAGAAGCCGTTCAGCGCACCCGTGCAGCCCTCGCCGAACAAGGCTTCGGAGTACTCACCGAAATCGATATGCGGGCCACGCTCGAGTCAAAACTGGGCGAGAAGATGGAGGATTACCTGATTCTCGGCGCGTGCAATCCGCTGCTGGCCCACCGAGCCGTCGGCGTCGACCGCCGGATCGGCCTGTTGCTGCCCTGCAATGTGGTGGTGCGCCGCGATCTCGATTCCGCTACCGCCGTTGTCGTCGAGGCGATGAATCCGCAGGTGATGGTCCAGGTCACCGAGGAACAAGCGCTGGAACCGATAGCCGAGGAGGCCACCGCGAAACTGCGGGCGGCGCTGGAATCGCTGGACTCCGGCGAGAACTGATCGACGTCGGCGGGTCACCCGGACACCGGGATACTTCTCCATCCAGTAGTCCAGCCACGTGCGGAGCTGGGCGTCGGCCGCCTCCGCGATCGTTGGATCCTCGATCACTTCCGGCATCCCGGCGAACCGGTGGGCACGCAGGTCGTGCCAGCTGCGGATCGCGATCAGGGCCGCACCGCGCGCGTCCGCCTCGGCGAAGGCGGCCGCCGCGGCGGCCGCACTGCACCGGGAACTGTCCAGGCCGACGACGACCGGCCCGTGCCGGTGCGCCGGCCGGCCGGGCGTGACGCAGCATGCGACGATCACGTTGCCGTGGCCGTGGGCGAAGACGGACAACAGGGTCGAACCGAGATGGGTGAGGGTCGAACCGTGGCCGGAGGCGCCAGCGTTCGAGACCTCGGGCGAGTACGCCGACGGCCTCACCCAGCGCGCGGACCGATGCGCTCAGGTCCGCGGCGTGCCCCTGGATCCGGCTCTGCTTCCGGCGCCGGGACCCGTCGGTGGACGGGGACGCCGCGCCGGACAGCAACCGGCACAGCGGTTCGGGCAGAACCCCGAAGACCCGGCCGAGCTGTCCCGGTGACTCCGGTCCGCCACCCGGCCGCCGCGAAGGCGGCGCGGGCGTGGTGCAGCATGCTGATCACGAGTTGGCGGCCAGTGGGATCGGCCGAGGTGAGCAGCCGTTCGTCGTCGCGGTAGCGGTATAGCCGTCCGTCGCGATACACCCACTGCCTGGGCTGCGTGTTGTGCACCGACGGCGCGCGTGCCGCTACGCGCAGGGCGTCGAACAAGGTGGCACGGCCGGGTGCGGAGACGGTGCCGGGGACGTCGTTGTCGGTCATATCGCCAGTGTGGGGGCGTGGCCGCGGTGCCGGGCAGGGCCGGTCGACGGTACGTGGGGCACCGGAACCGTGGTCCCTCCCGTTACACGACATCCGACCCTGTCGGCGGGGCCTCCCGCTTCGGTAGCGGATCGCCGAGCCTGGTAGCCGACGGCGTGATCGGCGTGGGCGCAACCGATATCAGGATTCGGCCCGTCGCGGCCGAGTGGTCACGGGCCGGGCTCGACGGACCTGTGGGGTCAGGGCAGCGGCGCGCTCCAGCACAGCGCGGTGCCGCCGGTCGGTTTGCGGCCCACTGTGCAGTGCCCGCCGGCCCGCTCCGCGCGGACCCGCAGGTTGGCCAGCCCGCTACGCCGCCGGATTTCGGGTGACAGGCCGACGCCGTCGTCCGCCACCTCGAGAGTCACCTCGTCGCCTACGCGCAGCTCGACCGACAGTGTGGTGGCGCGGGCGTGCCGCACCACATTGCTGACCGCCTCGCGCAGGACCGCCTCGATATCGTCGGAGAGAGGCGGGGCGAGGACGGTGACCGGCCCGCTGAGCCGGATCGTTGTGCGCAGCTCGGTCTCGGCGGTCAGTTCGGTGACGATACCGTGCAGGTGCCGGCGGTAGCCGGCCGATTCGGTGGTCGTGGTGCTGTGCAGATCGAAGATCGAGTGCCGGATCTCCTGCATGATCGATTGCAGGTCGTCGATGGTTTCGCCCAGTCGTGCGCGCACTTCGTCGCCGCGGGCGCGCTGCAGGGTGCCCTGGAGGCCGAGGCCCAGGGCGAAAAGGCGCTGGATGACGTGGTCGTGCAGGTCGCGGGCGATCCGGTCGCGGTCGGCGACCACATCCAGTTCCCGCATCCGGCGCTGGGTCTCCGCCAGCCGTAGGGCCAGGGCGGCCTGGTTGGCGATCACCGTCATCATGGCCCGGACGGCGGGATCGAAGGTATTGCCGCCGGGAGGCTGGACGGTGGCGAGGACACCGATGATGGTGTCCTCGGCGCGCAGCGGGAGCACGAGTGCCGGGCCGAAATCGCCGGACATCCCGGGCAATACATCGGTGGTCAGCTGCTCGACGGCGATCGTCTGCCCGTGCCGGAACGCCTTGCTCGATTGCGAACCGTGCAGGGGCAGGCGTTGCCCGCGGAATTCGTGGGCCTGCGCACCGGATACCGCGGCAACGGTCAGGTCGCGCACCTCGTGACCGGGGATATCAGGATCATCGGGCAGTGCCACGAACGTGCACGCGGCGCCGGTGAGGGTGCGTGCGCGCTCGGTGACCAGATCGAGGATGTCCTGGGGTTCGCCGCCCGCGAGCAGTTCGGTGGCCACATCCCGGGTGGCTTCCAGCCAGTGCTGGCGCCGCCGGGACTGCTCGTAGAGGCGGGCGTTCTCGATGGCGATCCCGGCCGCCGCCGCCAGGGCCTGCACCACGACCTCGTCGTCCTCGGTGAATTCCTCGGCCCCGATCTTCTCGGTGAGGTAGAGGTTGCCGAACACCTCGTCGCGCACTTTCACCGGCACCCCGAGGAAACTGTGCATGGGCGGATGGTGTGCCGGGAAACCGACCGACGCCGGGTGTTCGGAGATATTGGTGAGGCGGATGGGTTCGGGTTGCTGGATCAGCACCCCCAGTACCCCGTGGCCGCGGGGCAGATCGCCGATCCGGTACCGGGTGGCGTCGTCGATACCCTCGTAGACGAATTCGGCCAACTGGTCACTGGTCGAATCAGTGCCCCGGACACCGAGTGCGCCGTATCCGGCGTCGACCAACTCGATGGCGGTGTGCACGATCGACCGGAGGGTGTCGTCCAGATCGAGCCCCGCGGTGATGGAGAGCATCGCCTCCATCAGTCGGTCCATCCGATCACGAACATCGACGATCTGGGCGATACGTTCCTGCACCTCGTCCAGCAGTTCGTGCAGCCGCAGCTGGGACAGCGTCTCGGTCACCGGGGGCCGGTCACTCGTCGCGGGCACCTGGCGTTCCATACGCGATATTCTTCCACCGGCCGGTTGCCCGACGCTACCGTCGGGCCTGGTCATGGTCGGTTCACGGGTCACCTGTGGTCGGGCGGGATCATCTTGGTGGCGAGGACCGCGGCCTGGGTCCGGCGTTCGACACCCAGTTTGGTGAGCAACCGCGAGACGTAATTCTTGACGGTCTTCTCGGCCAAAAACATCCGACCGGCGATCTGCCGGTTGGTGAGCCCCTCGCCCAGCAGGGCGAGCAGGGTGCGTTCCTGTTCGGTCAGTCCGGCGAGCGGACCCGTCGCGGTTTCGGCGGCGGCCCGGAATTTCGCCATCAGCGCGGCCGCTGCCCGGTTGTCCAGCAGAGATTTGCCGGCCGCCACCTCGCGAATGGCGCGCACGAGTTCCAGGCTGGTGATGTCCTTGACGACGTAGCCGCTGGCGCCGGCCAGGATGGCGTCGAGCATGGCCTGGTCGTCGGTGAAGGAGGTGAGCATCAGACACCGGAGGCCCGTATTCGCCGAGAGCAGTTCCCGGCACAATTCGATACCGTTGCCATCCGGCAGGCGGACGTCGAGGACGGCGACCTCGGGCCGCAGCGCCGGGATCCGGGCCAGTGCCTGGGAGACATCGGCCGCTTCGCCGACAACCTCCAGGTCGGTCTCCGCCTCGATCAGGTCGGCGACCCCGCGCCGTACTATCTCGTGGTCGTCGACCAGGAACACCCTGACCATGGTCTCGCCTCTCTCGGGGATGAGTTGTCCTCAGCGTACGGAGTGAAGAGCCCACGGGGCGGCGGCATGGG
The DNA here is from genome assembly GCF_040654015.1 of Nocardia sp. NPDC050799. Taxonomy (NCBI): domain Bacteria; kingdom Bacillati; phylum Actinomycetota; class Actinomycetes; order Mycobacteriales; family Nocardiaceae; genus Nocardia; species Nocardia sp. NPDC050799. The sequence continues at coordinate 36,453 of NZ_JBFAHF010000024.1, read as the reverse complement.
CCTCGCATTCGACGACGAACGGCACTTGACCGGCCCATCGTTCTGTGCAGGTCGCTCCGAGGGGCCGCACTAGCCGTGCGCGTGTGCCACGGCCGCGAGTATCGCGATGAGACGTTCACCGATCTGCTCGGCCGGCGGCCCCAGCGCGGGTTGCCCACTGCATTCCACGAGCAGTCGTGGGTCGGTCGTTTCGACGACAGTGATCGAATCGGCGTGGCGCACGGTGATATCGCAGGGCAGCAGTGGGGTGATCCGCCCGTTGGCCCGGGCCGCGTACGCGGCGAGGTCCGGGTCGAAGGCGCCGAGAAGCAGGTGTTCGGCCGGCCCGGCGCCGGACCCCCGGTCCGGGTCGGCAGGGAGGGCGATTTCGTACGCGATCTCGAAACCGCTGTCCCGCAGTACGGTACGGACCGTCCGGGCGACCGCCGTGACGGACGCGGTTATCCGCACGCCGAGCGTGGTGGAGGTGACCGGGACACGTATCTCGGTGAGCAGATCGGCGGGGGTGACGGCCTCGTCCGGCGCGATCCGATAGATCTCGGTGGGTGGTCCGGTGGCCTGGAGACCGGAGTGCCGGAGCCAGTCGTCGAGCGCGCGGTAGGCGGCGCCGATGCTCGCGTAGTCGCCGTAATGGCAGGTGCGTGCGTAGCAGCGGGGTCCGGTGCGGCGGAGGGTGAACTCGCCGTCCGAGGTGCCCGGCACCGAGGACTCGACCGGAAGGACCAGCTCGACCTCGGTGGCCGCGCCGGACCGGAAATCGCCGTGGTAGGTGGTGGCGGGTGGACCGACCGGCAGCAGGCCCAGGGTTCGGACGAGACGATAGAGGTCGGTCATGCCGTCCCGGATATCGTCACCCGCCCGGTCGCTTCGTACCGTTCGCCGGATGGTGAGAACAGTGTGCGGAGCGGATTCGTGCAGATCCACCTGATAGGCCATGACGCGCCGGTCCTTTCGGCGCCGTCGGCCGCTGCGGCGGAGAGCGTCGCCCGTGTATCGGGTGCGTGCCCGCGTGGCCGGACTCGGGTATCCTACCGGGCGCGCCCTGTCAGCGATCCCAACCCACCCGCACGGTGCGCGTCTGTGTTCGAGCTCGAAGGACTGGGCTGGAACCGCGTGGTATCAATTGAGTACAACTGCCCAGCCGGAACGACACACCGTGTCGATCCACTTCCGGCCGACACCTCGCCTGGGGTCTTGCGTCAGCGGCTTCCGGCGCACGAGATGTACAGGCCCGGACGGCAATGCCTCGATACCCGACCGTGCACTGTCTGTAGAGAGAGTTCATGGCTGCTGATTCAATCGAGGCATCGATCGGGCGATAAGTTGCCGGCGGTCCGGCGAGGTGCCCACGACCTATCGTGAGGTGTCACGGCCCCGGCGGCACCAGGGCCTCACCGCGCCGGACCCGAACGGCCCGCTACGACACGGTCTGAGCGCGTAGACCCATTCGGGGTCGGTGCTCAGAGGCTGCAGCTCCGGATGCGCTCACGGATAAGGTGGGGACACTCCCCGAGACCACGAGCGCATCGATAATGCCTAGTGGAAGCTGGGGCAGACGGCCTCAGCGAGAAACTCCGTCCATGGTTTCGCTTGCGTCGGTGAGCACTTTGACCACGACCTTTCCCCTGTTCTCGCCTGCGAGACTACGATTGAGAGTGTGTCGCGCATTCTCCAGGCCGTCGACCACGGTCTCCTCGGTACGCAAGGCACCGACGTGGAGATCCTGTGACAGCTGCCCGATGATCTCGCCGTACCGATCAACATGATCGAAAACGATGAAACCTCGCAGGGTGGCACGCTGCATCAGTAGCTGACTGAGGTTGCGTAGACCGCGTGGGGTGTCGGCGGAATTGTAATCATTGTATTCAGATATAAGACCGCAAAGCGTGATGCGCGCACCGATGTTGAGTCGATCGAGTACATGATCCATGATCTCTCCGCCCACGTTCTCGAAATCCACGTCGATTCCCTCGGGGGTGGCGAGATCGAGTTGCGCCTTCCAGTCATCGGCATGTCGATCGACACAGGCGTCAAAGCCCAACTCTTCTACCAGGTACCGACATTTCTCGGCACCGCCTGCGATCCCGACCACTCGGGCTCCCCGTCGCTTCGCGAGCTGACCGGCGACGGACCCCACTGCTCCCGCCGCCCCCGATACGAAGAACGTCTCACCCGGCCGCGGATCGCCGAACTCGACCCCGAGGAAAGCCGATATTCCGGTGTGGCCCAGTACTCCGACGAATGCGGGGAGAGGGGCAGGCAACGGATCAGGTAGGACTGTGAACGGCATGTCCTCACTCGCTGCATCGGCCACGCAGTAGTCCTGCCAACCCGTCAATCCCACAACAAAAGCGCCGACAGGGAGATCCTCGCGCATGCTGGCCACTACCTGCCCGACCCCTGCTCCCCGCATAACCGCGTTGAGCTCGACCGGGGGTATGTAGGAGCGCATTGCGCTCATCCACACTCGATTGGTGGGGTCCACAGATAGATAGTGCGTGCGGATGAGTGCCTGCCCTTCGGAAATCTCGGTGACCGGCTCTTCGGTCCACTCGAGATTCGCCGCTGTTACTTCTCCCTCTGGTCGACTCCGCAATCGATAGAGTCGATTGGTCAGTGTGCTCATCACGTCTCCTAAAGCCAAGTGCAAGGTTGAAATGCGGAATGCCGACCGCCGGGATCCACGCCCGCAGTCGATGCGCGGCGGCTCGCAGGCCGAGACCCTGAGACTAGACTCACAGTGGATCATAGTCAACGCTACGTCGATTTGTGGCCGTGCGGCCCATATCGACTTGTCGACACTGTGTTGACTATCACCGACGGTTCGGGCATTCTCTGACTTTACGGCGACTGGCACATCGGTCGTGACCAGGCCGCACAGAAGGAGGCGACTGTGAGTACACAAGCGGAAAATCGCAAGGTAGTAGATAGTTTTTGGAGTGATCTCGATGGTGGGCCGCCAACCGGGGCAAAGCTCGAGGACTGGAAGGACTGGTTCGCAGAAGACGCAGTCTGGGAAATGCCCTTCGCTCCCGAGCCGCTCGCGAAGTCGGTACCCGGCCGCGCGCTGATCGGCCACTTCGTCGACTGGTTCTTCGAATCCGTTCCCGATCTGGCGATCGATTCGCTGGTCGTCCACGACACGACAGATCCCGAGCTCTTTGTTCTCGAGCTGCACGGTCGGGCAACCGTGGTCCAGAACGGGAATATCTACGCGAACACCTACTGCACGCACATGCGGATCAGAGACGGCAAGGTCACGTTGATTCGCGAGTACTTCGATCCGAGCATCGTCGAACAGGCCTTCGGCACCGAGCTGATCGCCGAAGGTATGTCGACAGTCATGGCCGCCGCGGGCCTGGAGGTTACCAAGTGAAGCTCATCCCAGAATTCTCCTACACTGCGGAGCTGGGTGCGCCGCAAATCGTCGGTCCCGGACCGTATGGTCTACGGCAGGTACTCCCTGTGACAGGCGGAACCGTGACGGGCGATCGACTCAGCGGCCATGCGGCCATCGGCGGCGGCGACTGGCTCCTCGCCGGCGACGATGGATTCGGGCGATTGGACGTGCGCGCGCAGTTCAATACGAACGACGGCGCCGTCATCTACATGAGCTACCAGGGACTGGTCGAGGTCACCGAAGCAGCTGAAGCCGCCCTGACAGGGGGAGATTCGAGTACGAATTTCGGCGATCACTACTTCGTGACGACTCCTCGGCTCGAGAGCGGTGACCCCAGGTACGGCTGGGTCAACCAGACTATTTTTGTCGGACAGGGTCGCATCACACCGGGTCCCGTGATCGAGTTCCAGGTCTTTCGGGTAGCCCTCCAGTAGTCCGAACGGGACAACCCGTGGGCCGCACATACTTCTGCAGCTGCGATGTGCGGCCCACGCTTCCATGCGGCCATATCGGCCATTGCTGTTCCTGTCGCAGTCGACAGGAATCTGATTCGAGCCGGTCGCATTCACGAGGAGCGGACCGAGTTGGCCGGTTCGGGCCGCAGGGTTTCGCCGAGTGGCGTTTCGTCGATTCCGCTCACGAGCTTCTGATCGGTCGAGCCGGTCGAGCCGCTGTCGCCGAGGCCGAGTCTCATGGCGCCACCCAGATCCAACAAGGAATACACCTTCATGTCTTCGAATCTCGCGAACAATCTCATCGACACTGCTCGTTACCTGGGCGATCGGCCGGCGATCAGACTCGACAGCACCACGCTGAACTATTCGGAACTCGAGCGAGCGGCCGCAGCTGTGGCGGGCGATCTGCAAGCTCGGGGCATCCAGGCCGGCGATCGTGTCGGCATCGTGCTGCCGAACGTGCCGGCGTTTCCTATCCTCTTCTACGGGGTCCTGATGGCGGGCGCCGTCGCGGTGCCGATGAACCCCCTGCTGAAGGCGCGCGAGGTCGCATATTACCTGGAAGACTCCGGGATGTCCCTCGTCTACGGCTCTCGGGCAGCGGGCCGCGTGGTGTCCGAAGCCGCACGCGATACGGGCATTCCAGCCTTGCTGGTCGATGACCTGGGTCCGGCCGCGGCGGATCTTCTCGGCTGCCCGGTCGCCGAACCCGTGATGCGCAGCCGGGATGACACCGCTGTGCTGCTCTACACCTCCGGTACGACGGGCAGTCCCAAAGGCGCGGAACTCACTCATGACAACATGTCGACAAATGCTTCCACCACCGTTGATACTCTCATCCGGACAACTCCTGACGACGTTGTCCTGGGATGCTTACCACTGTTCCATGTCTTCGGTCTGACTTGCGGATTGAACGCCGCCGTGAAGTCAGGAGCTCTGCTCACGCTGATTCCCAGGTTCGACGCGGACAGCGCGATGCGCGTTCTCGTGCGGGATAACGTGACGGTTCTGGAAGGTGTTCCCACCATGTACTCGGCGCTGCTGAATTTGCCCCACGCCGATTCCGTAGACCTAGCGAGTCTCCGCTGCTGCATCGTCGGAGGTGCACCGATGCCCGTCGAGGTCTTGAAATCCTTCGAGGAAAAGTTCGGGTGTGAGGTGTACGAAGGCTATGGACTCTCGGAAACCGCGCCGATCGCTTGTTTCAACCAGCCCGAAACGCCGCGCAAGCCCGGAACGATCGGAATTCCGGTCCGCGGTTGCCTACTTCGCCTGGTCGATGACAACGGCAATGAACTGCATGACCCCGATCAGCCCGGAGAGATCGAGATCAAGGGCGAGAATGTCATGAAGGGATACTGGGGCCGCCCGGGGGCGACCGAGGAATCCATAGTGGACGGCTGGTTCCGTACCGGGGACATCGCGACGCGAGATCGCGATGGCTACTACACCATCGTAGACCGGAAGAAGGATCTCATCATCAGAGGTGGATACAACGTGTATCCACGCGAAGTCGAGGAGGTCTTGTACGAGCATCCGGCCGTTGCGGAGGCGGCCGTAATCGGGATCGAAGACCCGCATTTCGGGGAACAAATCGGAGCCGCTGTGTCACTCAAGCGCGGTGCGCATGCCGACGCTACCGAAATAATCGACTTCGTTCGGGAACGGATGGCGGACTACAAGTACCCCCGCCGGGTCTGGTTCGTCCCCAGCTTACCCAAGGGCCCTACGGGCAAGATTCTACGCAGGAGTGTTGAGCCCCCGGCCTGAGGCCGGCATCATGCGGCCGGGGACTCGGGCTACGAATACCGGTCGGCACGCTGTCAGGCGGAACAACCGCTCCGCATTGCCGTGGGCTATCGGAGTGGGCGCGGCACCGCCCTGTTGGCGGCTGTCGGAGTAACCGTCACTGCTGGAAGGAGCGGCGGACATCACGGCGTCATGCTTCCGGCAGGCGGCGGCGTGTTGATGTGACTGTTCGATCAGCGCGGCCTCGGCCTCCGGCGTCTGTCCGAGAGCCACGCATCTCGGGGTGTCGATCCCGCCCTTCGGCAAAGCGCTCCAGCGCACCGGAATCGACCACAACCGTGCCCGTAATCGTTACCACCTCACTCTTTTCGATCGTGACGGTGTAGGCGACTGTCACCGATCCTTGGTGCGTGGAACTGACATGGCCTTCACATCTGAGGCGCGAGCCCAACGGCGTGGGAGCGGTGAATCGGGAGTTCAGAGATCGCAGTTTTTCGAGGGGGCACCAAGATGTCACCCACCGACCGACGAATGCCATAGACAGCATTCCTTGAGCAATTACTTCGCGATGCCCCGCCAGTTGCGCTGCCGAATCACTCAGGTGAAGCGGGTTGTTGTCCCCGGAGGCCTGAGCGTACTCGGACAACATGGATCTGGTGACCGGCCCGAAAAATGCGGTGGGCACAGGAGTTCGGTCGATCATCGAAGGACCTGCCTATTCTTGATCAGCCAGGTGCATTCAGACGTAGCGACCACCTCGTCCCCGCGGTGAAAGGTATTCAGCGTCACCAAGTAGGTCATGGTTCCTCCCTTGAAACCAGCATCGGTGATGCGGCGTCGAACCTGTATCGCGTCGCCCGCGTAGACGAGCGAACGGAAGTGAAACGCTTGTTCACCGTGGAGAACCATTGTGGTGTCGAGACCGAGTTCGCGTATGAAGCGAAGGATGTCCCGGTGGTCGATTTCCAGCGTGATCATGAACGTGGGCGGTGCGGGGATATCCTTCATACCGAGCTCCCGGGCGACCGCGACATCGAAGTACATCGGGTTTTTTTCGCCAGTGGCGGCGGCGAACTCGCCGACAGCGTGTCTTGTCACCTGACGATCGAAGCTTTCGAGCTGCCGACCGATGAATTGCGTCGGTTCGGTGGACACCTCAGTGGGTCCTTCCCAGGTAGGCGGCGCGAACGTCCGGCGAGGTCCGCAATTCGTCAGCCGGCCCGCTGATCGTGATTCGCCCCTGCTCGAGCACGTGGGCATGTTGCGCGAGGCTCAGAGCATCGTCGGCCATTTGTTCGATCAAGAGGATGCCGGCGCGTGTCTCGTCTGCGATCAGCTGGATCAGCCGGAAGACCTCCTGCGTCAGCTTAGGGCTGAGGCCGAGCGACGGTTCATCGAGCACCAGATACCTGGGCGCCGAAGCAACGGCTCGAGTCAGGGCCACCATTTGTTGTTCTCCGCCGGATAGGTGGCCGGCGCGTTGACCCCACCGATCGCGGAGTACGGGAAACGCGTCGAGAAGGGTCTCCACGTGCTGCGACGATATTTTGCCGCGTCCGGCAGCCGCGCAGGATCCCATGCGGATGTTCTCCGCGACGGTCAGCCTGGCGAATAGTCGTCGACCTTCCGGCACCATCACAATGCCGGCGCGTGCTCGTTGAGCCGCGGTCAACTTCTGGATGGGTTTGCCGTCGAGGACGATGGCCCCGGACCGGCAAGGCAGCAGACCGCACACGGTTCGCGCCAACGTCGATTTGCCCGCGCCGTTCGACCCGATCAACGCCGAAATTCGGCCGGGCGCAAGCTCCACGCTGATCGACTTGATGACCGTAGCCCTACCGTAGCCGGAACTGACTTCTTCAACGACCAGACTCATACCTGTCCCCTTCGGTAAACGATTCCACCTGCGAAGAATCGGATCCCCCGAGATACACCGCCATCACCGTCTCGTCGGTCAAGACCTCCGACGCGGTTCCATGGGCGATGACGGTCCCTTGCGCCAAGCATGTGACCTCGTCAGCCACCGTCGAGATCAGGTCCATGTGGTGCTCGACGAGGACCATGGCGAGACCATCGGCACGAAGGTCTGTCAACAGCCGCCCCAGCTCCGTGACTTCAGTCGAGTTGAGACCGGCGGCCGGCTCATCCAAGATCAGCACCTTTGGTTGGCTTGCGAGCGCTCGAGCGATCTCGAGTGCACGCGCCTTGCCGTACGCCAAGCTCCCGGCGAGAACATACGCCTCGTCGAGGAGACCCACGCGCCGTAACAGGGCAACCGCCATCCCCTCGAGCTCGGCCTCTCGCCGATACTGAGCGCGCGGCTTCAACGCGGCCCGCCACCACGAAAGTTGTCCTGTGTCAGCAAATCCCGCTTTCACGTTCTCGAGCGCAGTAGCCGAGTTGAACAACTGTGGTGTCTGAAACGTTCGGGCGAGTCCCTTTCGCGTGATCTGGTCCGGACGGTGGCCTGAAATTTCGACCCCGGCCAGGAGGATCGAACCGCTGTCGGGGCGATATGCCCCACTCACCAGGTTCGCCAACGAGGATTTGCCGGCCCCATTCGGTCCGATTACGCCATGGATGCTTCCCGGGCGTACGCGGAGGTCGACTCCATTGACTGCCAGCAATCCACCGAACTGTTTCGTTGCACTGACGACTTCCAAGAGGGCCTCTGTGTCGGTCTCTCCGATATCGATAGCCAGGAACCCCGACGTCGACGGCGGCTGAGAGGGCAGTTGGGGTGCCGGAAGCCGAGCGAGGTTCCGGCGCGTTCGCTTGGCAGTGAAGTCCGGGATCGTTCCTACGACTCCGCGCGGGAGGGCGAACAGCGCCGCGATGAGAATCAGGCCGATGATCCCAGGCGTCGACAGATACCACTGTTCACTCAGGTACTGACGCTGAAATTCTGTGACACCCTCCAGCACTTCTGACCGTTCCAGCCACACGACGATCACGGCGCCGACAGCGGGCCCGATGACGGTTCCACTGCCTCCGAGGATGACGGCGAGCAGAATCGTGATCGAGAAGAACACGTCGAAGGATTCCGGCTGCAGGTGAGCGAACAGCAGGGCGTAGAAGATGCCACCGAGACCTGCGAGTGCGCTCGAGATGCCCAGCGCAGCGACCTTCCGCTGAAATACGTGCACACCTAGATGCGAAGCGAGGATGTCACTTTCGCCGACGGCCCTCAGCGACCGACCCCATGACGACATGCTCAGGTTCCGATACAACACCAGCACCACCACGGTTGCCACGAGCACCAGCACGAGCACCGAAGCGAACTCGCCGGCGAAAAGGGGCGGCACGAACGTGAATCCCAGGACGGTCGCGTCGGGAAGAAGACCGGTTTGGTGTTGGAGGGTGTTCGGATACCCCGATGCGGCGCCGAGTACCGGCCACTCGACCAGGACCTTGTGAACCAGCACCGCCAGGACCAAAGTGATCATGGTGAATTGCGGACCCCGGAGGCGGGCTGTTCCCAGGGCTACGACCATGCCGACGACAGCGCACACGATCAGGCTGATGGGAACTGCCAGCAGGATTGGCAGGCCACCCTCGAGGGAGAGGTAGCCGAAGACGTAGGCCCCCACCGCGTACATCGCGCCCTGTCCGAGCGAGATGAGACCGGCAAACCCCGAGACGAGGTTCAGTCCCACAGCCGCCACGACCGTGGCGGCCATCAGGCCGATGAGTTGCATATGAGGAATTGATGTCCCTTCACCACTGAGCCCGGGGGCCAGAGCGAGAAAGGAGATGAGGACGACAGCGATGACGAACAGAGCATCTCGACGCTGCGGCGAGATTTCGGACCAGCGTGCGAGTAACTTCTTCGCCGCCGGTAAGCGCATGTGCATTGTGTTCCTTCGTGCTCGTCTCTGGATCGAGCTTTGAGTGTCCGATTCGCGGGCTGCTGGGTCAGAGCTTCAGCTCGACACGCCGTCCCAGCAGACCCTCGGGGCGGAACATGAGAACGGCCAGGACGACCAGAAGTCCCGAGACCTCGCCCCACATGACGCCGGCGAAGTCGCCGACCGCAGCTGTGACCAGCCCGTAGATCCCACCGCCGAGGAGCGGCCCCCAGAGGGACGTGAGGCCGCCGATGATGCCTGCCGCGAATGCACCGACAAGCAATGGCTCGCCCAGCTGCGGCGAGACGCCGACTTCGGCCGCCCACAGGATGCCGGCCAGAGCCACCACCGACATGGCCAGGCCATAGGCAATCATTCCGATCCGTTGGGACGAGATGCCCATGAGCGAAGCTGCTTCGGCGTCTTCCGACACGGCTCGCATGCGGGTGCCCAACCCGGTCATTCGGGTCACCATCACCAAGGCGATCGTGACGAGGACCGCTGTCATGGCGATCAGGCCCTGCTGAGCCTGAAGACGGACCCCCAGAAACTCGACAACTTCGTCCGTTCCGCCGTAGTCCAGCGGCTGGCGCAGCACACCTTCACCATTGGTGGTCACGTTGATGATGATGAATGAGAGACCCACGGTCGAAAGGAGCCATCGCGAGTCGTTGTGTCCGGAACTGAACGGCAGCACGATCAGTCGATAGGTCGAGGCCCCCAGCACACCGACGACAACGATGACGAGCATGAATTTCGCGGCGGTCGGAAGCCGACCCCATGAGCTGGCTCCCAGCGCGAGGAAAGCGGCAACCACCATGAACTCGCCGAGTGCGAAATTCAAAGTGTTGGTGGTCAAGAAAGTGAGGACGAAGCCTTGGGCGACAAGGGCGAACAAGCCGCCCGCGGCCAGTCCCGCTATGACGATCTCCACGAGTTCCGGCCTCTCAGCAGCCGCGCTTGATGCAGTCGGCAACCGTGCCGAACGTTACGATGTCGCCCTCCGGCGTGTCGTCGAATCCCATCACGTGCCAGTTGGCGAAATCTGCGTCGTAGAACTCGCCGTCACCTGGTGCGAAGGGCTTCTCGTACGTCGATCCCTCTACTTCCACGCTTGCCACCGATTCGATTGCATCCCGGACCGCCCCATGGTCGCCGCCGCCGGCTTTCAGCCCCTGGGCGTAGGCGTCCAGCGCCGAGAACACGTTGTAAACAACCGTGGGCAACTGAGGCTCTTCACCGTAGGCCGACCTGTAGGCGTCGAGCACCTTCGTGAAGTTCGGGCTGTTCAAGTCCTCACGCTCAACAAACTTCAAGCCTTCCCACTCGGCCGGCTCGGACAGCTCGCGGTAGTTTGCGAGAACATTGCTGGTCGTCGTCTTGCGTGGTGGGTCGAAGCGCACGACCTTCATATCGCGCGTGACGGTGGCGATGTCGGACCCGGACGTGAAGTTGAGGAACACCGAGTTCACGCCGGCATCACGGAGCCGCTTCGCTCCCGCGGTGAAGTCTGTGGCGCCGGTCTGCATCGACTCTTCCACCACCTTCACACCGAGTTCGTCCCCCAGTTTGCGGTACTGGGCCACCGCGGCCTGACCGAAAGCGTCTGCTGCGTAAGCGATACCGACGACGGGTTTCTTTCCATCGACATCCGAGAAGACCACCTGGCTGTTGACCTCGTTGAGGACTGGTCCCGACCACTGCGTTCTGAACGCAAAATTCTTATCGCCGCCGGTCGGCACCAGGTCGGCATTGCTTGCTGACACCAAAAGGTACGGACGTCGAGAGCGGGCGACCACTTCCGCGATTTGCAGAGCCGGCGCCGACGTCGGAGGACCGAAAATGGCGTCGACGTCGTCTTCGTTCAGGAGCTTCTGCACGGCGCTCGAGGCGCCTTCGGGCGAACCGGCGTCGTCGGCGTAGACGAAGTCGAGTTCGAGGCCGTAACGCTTCTCGACGATCGGTGCAGCAAGCTCGATCCCGCGTTGAGTGTCCTGATAGAACTGCGGGGCCGGCCCCGTCTTCGGGCCGATGACGCCGATCAAGGCATCACTGTAAGCCGAGGGCGACGACTCCGTGCCCGAGCCGCAGGCGCTGGCGAGGAGCATGGCGGCCAGTGCTGCCACCATCCGTCGTGTGTGCATCTAGTACTCCTTCAGCCATCGCCGCGCTGCGCGCCGAACCTGTGTGATGCCGCTCACTCCGCGACGCTGAAAACCTATAATCGTGATTCACGATTGTCAATAGGCAACGATGGTGACCTGCCGAAAGAGTCGGAAGGTACATGAAAATGGCCTGGCCACCCCACGAAACTCGAGGGGTGGCCAGACCGGGCCGAACGGATCGCCTATCGGGGAAGTGGCAGAAAAAGTGCTCGCGCTATGAAGGCGCGATAGCCCTTCAGCACGGCCGCACGCGACTCTCCGACGCGTCCCATGCTGGAGAGATACACCTTCGCGTAGTAGTTACGCGCGGCGAGCAGCGCGATGGCTATCCCCTCCAGTTCGTCAGGCTCGTATCCTTCGATCTCGCCTCGGTCGACCGCTCGGTTCAGGGCTCTCACGTAGCCGTTGACCACCCTGTCGAAATAGGCGGCATTTGCGGCAGGGGCCTGGACGCTCGCTTCGTCCAGGACACGAGCGAACCAAGGATGATCTGACACAAAGTCGAGAAACGCCTGCATCCTCTGCATCTCGCGATCCAGGCCGGTCGAATCCTTGGGAACATGCTCCTGGATGAACTCGAGCATCCGTTCTGCATAGGTCGGCAGAACGACGTCGAACAGATCTTGTCGTGTCTCGAAGTACCGATAGAACGTCCCCTGAGAAATACCTACGTCTTCGACGATTCGGGCCACCGACGCCTCGGCATAGCCGCGATCTCCGATGATCCGGGCGGCGCTCTCGATGATCCGTCGACGCATTGCCGAGATTCGTTCTGGATTTCGCTTATAGGGCCCTCGTGCCACGCTCGGTCCTCTCCTCCTCGCCGGTACCATCACGCGTACCGCTTACTGGTTCAATTCCCTACCTGCACGACCACCTTCCCGGTGATCGCACGACGATCAAGCATGTCAAGTCCCTCGGCGGCCTGGTTCAGTGGTACCACGGCCGTGATAGCGGGCTTCAAAGTCCCGGATACGCACCAGTCGAGAAGCTGTGCCATCAGTGTTCCGAGACGCTCCGGCCGGATCTTCAAATGCTCACCGAGCGCGGACCCGATCACTTTCGCCTGCTTGACCAGGACCACATTGTTCGGTAAGGGACCGACGCCTGCCGCGAATCCGACCAGCACGTATCGCCCCTCCGTGCGCAGAGTACGAGCAGCCGGATCGGCATATGGCCCGCTCACCGGGTCGACAACGACGTCCGCTCCGCCTTCCCCGACAGCATCGGCGAAGAGTCGCCGAAGCTCTCGGCGATCCGGCACCGGGTCGCCGGTGCGCGAATACGCCAGTCCACGCACCGCACCGCCCGCCAGGGCGGCCCCGAGCTTCTCGCTTGTCGAACAAGCAGCCACCACTTCGGCCCCCAGCCTTGTAGCGATCTGCACGGTCGCAAGTCCGATTCCCGCGCCCGCGCCGGTGACGAGCACGCGCTCGCTCGATGTCACGCGGGCCCGGTCCTGCAATGCGTGAAGTGCACTCGCATAGGCGATGGGCAAGACGGCTGCTTCCTCGAACGAGACACCGCCCGGGATGCGGATCAGGCTCGATGCCGGCAGAACGATCTGCTCGCGCAACCCCCCTGAGCCGGTGATCGCGACGACTCGATCACCAACCGACAGGTCATGTACGTTATCGCCCAATGCTTCGACGACCCCGCCGACTTCGCCGCCGGGCGAGTACGGTCGCGCCGCTTTGTCTTGATAGAGATCGCGCATCATCAGGAGATCGGTCGCGTTGAGCCCGACTGCGCGAACCGAGATACGCACCTCGCCACGTAGTGGTACAGGTTCGGGCAGATCAACCCATTCCAAGGTTTCTGGACCGCCCGGCAATACCGACACCAGCGCGCGCATCTCAGCCCTTCCGCTCTGTCGGCGACGCAACCGCCGGATCGCTGAGCCAATCTGCCGGGCGAGGCCATAGACCGGAGTCGGACATCGAAACCGCCTCGTCCCGAGAGAGCACTTCGGCCGCGGCCTCCGCGGTCGACTTCGCACGCTGGCGCTGAAGCTCGAGCCGCCCGATCTGATTACGGTGGACCTCGTCAGGGCCGTCCAGCAACCTCATCGACCGCGAGTTGGCGAACATCGGGCTCAACAGGAAGTCATTCGTCAGACCGGCTCCGCCGAACGCCTGGATAGCCCAATCCACGACCTGGTGCGCGAGTGCGGGCGCCGCAACCTTGATCATCGCGATTTCTTGGCGCGCCGCTGAATTTCCAACGGTGTCCATCATCCAGGAAGCCTTCATGGTCAGAAGCCGCGCCTGCTCGATACTGATTCGAGCTTCGGCAATCCGCTCGAGCGTTACGGATTGTTCCGAGATGGTGCGACCGAACGTGCTCCGGCTGTCGACGCGCCGACACATGCGCTCGAGAACTCGTTCGCTCAGGCCGATCAGTCGCATGCAGTGGTGCATGCGGCCGGGCCCGAGACGGCCCTGCGCGATTTCGAACCCCCGGCCCTCTCCCAGCAAGACATTCTCGATCGGAACACGAACGTCGTCGAACCAGACCTCACACGCGCGGTCGAGGTACGAGCCGAGTACCGGCAGCGCCCGAGCAACGTGCACGCCGGGCGTATCGCGGGGTATGAGGACCATGCTCTGCTGCCGGTGGCGCTCCGCGTCGGGGTTCGTCCTGCCCATGAATATCATGAGTTCGCAGTTCGGATGGGTCGCACCACTCGTGTACCACTTCCGCCCGTTGACGACGTACTCGTCTCCATCGCGGACGATGGAACTCGAGATGGCCGTCGCATCGGAGGATGCTACGTCCGGTTCCGTCATCGCGAAGGCCGAACGGATTGTTCCCTCCAGCAACGGCGATAACCAGCGCGCTTTCTGTTCGGGTGTGCCGTACTTGTGCAGGACCTCCATATTCCCGGAATCCGGGGCCGAACAGTTGAATACCTCTGCCCCGAACAGGACCCGCCCCATGATCTCCGCGAGCGGGGCGTACTCCATGTTCGTCAACCCCTGCCCATCGGGGGCCCCGGGCATGAACAGGTTCCACAATCCGACGCTCTTGGCTTTTCCTCGGAGGTCGAGAAGCGTCGGATACACGGCCCAGGGCCCCAGTCGCTCGATCTCTTGATGTACTGCCCGTTCGGCCGGATACACGTGCTGGTCCATGAACGCGCTCAACCGCTGCTGCAGCTCTCGACTGCGATCGGTGTATCGCAGGTCCATGTCTGTCCCGGGGGGAGGTGTCACGGTCGTGCCTGGGGATCTCAAGATCTGTCTCCTCGACTCAGCGGCTCTGATGCGTACCGGAAGGCTCTGATGCATACTAGAGCAAAAGCGATACTCATGAATCAGCATTACTGTTCTGGATCGAAGCGGAGAGTCCTTTCCTATGTCGTCACACCTGCCCCTCGCCGGCGTCCGAGTACTGGACTTTTCGACCCTGGTGCCTGGGCCGCTGGCCAGTCTGCTCCTGTCCGACGCGGGCGCAGATGTTCTCAAGGTGGAACGCCCCGGCGTCGGAGATGAGATGCGGGCCCTCGACCCTTATGACTTCACAAACCTCAATCGAGGCAAGCGCAGCATCGTGATCGATCTGAAGAACGCTTCAGCGGCGACCGAACTCGACCCACTGATCGCGCAGGCCGACGTCTTGATCGAGCAGTTTCGTCCCGGAGTGATGGACCGGCTGGGGCTCGGCTACGAACGTGTCCGCTCACTGAACCCACGAATCGTCTATTGCTCGATTACCGGATATGGGCAGAACGGCCCGCTGGCATCCAAGGCCGGACACGACCTGAATTATCTGGTCGACGCGGGACTCCTCGCGTCGGCGCGCCGCTCGCGTTCCCATGGTGTCCCTCATCTTCCGCCGACGTTGATCGCGGATATCGGCGGCGGGGCGTACCCGGCCGTCGTCAACATTCTCCTGGCACTGCGCTCCGTCGAACTGACCGGACACGGGGCCCACCTGGATGTCGCGATGACCGAGAACTTGTTCTTCTGGCACTGGTGGATACGGACCCAGGTGGACGTCGCCGGCAGGTCGAGCGCCCCGGGTACTGCCCATCCGGCCGGTGGGTCGCCCCGCTACGCGCTGTACGCGGCGGCCGACGGCGCCGTGGTGGCGGTGGCTGCCATCGAGGAGCGTTTCTGGCTACGACTGTGCGACATACTCGCCCTGCCTGCCGAGCTCAGGTCAGCGGATGCCGACGAGACCACCGTCCAGCTGGGACTCGCGGAGCGGTTCTTGCGACACGGCGGGGACCACTGGCGGTCGCTTTTCGATGGTGTCGACGTGTGTGTCTCGATCATGACCACGCCAGAAGATGCCTTCGCTCACCCACATTGGGCGTATCGCAAGACGTTCGAGGAGACCGTGAGCACGGCCGATCAGAGTTTCGCGGCGATCGTAAGCCCAGTTCATCGAGGGTTTCGCCGCGGTGGGCAACGGGCAGCGCCAGAGCTTGGAGCGTCCGAACCGCAGTTCGGGAGGGCCGAGCGTAGCCAGGTGGACCGTGTCGACGAGGGAGGCGAGCTGTGAGTGCAGATCACGCCGGGGGTGGTGTTCGTCTTTCCGTCGAAGGCCGTGTCGCCCTACTGACCATCGATCGGCAAGAAGCGCGGAACGCATTGGATATCGGTATGTGGCGCGCGATTCCTGGACTGATCGCTGAAGCCGAGTCGCACCCCGATGTCGTCGCCGTGGTCCTCCGCGGTGCCGGGAAGGAAGCTTTTGCTGCCGGAGCGGATATATCCGATCTTCGATCGGCCCTCGGAAATCCGGCGGCCGGACGTGCGTACATCGATGCCATCGCCGCGGCGGAGTCGAGTATCTCGGACTGCCGACGAGTGACGATCGCGGGCATCAGCGGCTACTGCATCGGTGGCGGGCTCGAGATCGCAATGGCCTGCGACATGCGCTTCGCCTCGGACACGTCTACCTTCGCAACGCCACCCACCAGCCTCGGTGTCGCGTACAGCGTGAATTCGACGCGTCGGCTCATCGAGCTTGTCGGAGTCGGCGCGGCCAGAGATCTGCTCTTCACGGCTCGTCGAATCGACGCGTCGACCGCACGCCGCCTCGGGCTGGTGGACAGAGTGGTAGCAGTGACCCGGTTGGACGAGGAGATCGACGACTACACCGGCGAGTTGGCCGAACAGTCGCAGTATGCGATCCGCTTGACAAAGCTGGTCATTTCCCAGGCACTGGATCGGCCGGTCGAGACCGCCGCGCTCCGGCAGCTGCGGGTCGACTCGTTCTCCGGTTCTGATCTTCGAGAGGGGATCGCCGCGTTCGAGGAACGCCGGCGCCCGAAATTCATCAGCCGCTTGCTCAGTTGACCGTTCATTCAACACATGAGCCTGCTCGCCGGCGTCGGGCTGGAGCAATACTGGATGATGTGGCGGTCGGAAGCTAGTGAACTTCTCTCCGTAGTGGACTGCGGGAGCCAGGACCGGCAGGAGGATCAGCGACCGGTGAAATTGGCTGGTCGACGTTCCGAGAATGCGTTCCGCGCCTCGAGGAGATCTTCGCTGGGCATGAAGGCGGCGTTCCATGCGGCAACGAACCTGAGTCCCGCTTGCACGCGGCTCTCTCGCTCGGCACCGAGCACCTCTTTGATGCCGGCGAGCACGAGCGGAGAATTCCTTGCCATTTGTACAGCGAGTTCCGCGCCGGCCGCATACAGGGCTTCGCTGTCCGTGAAGGTACGGTTGATCAGGCCGATCTGCCGCGCCTCATCGGCCGCGACGTCCCGTCCTGTCAGTACCAGCTCGCGAAGGTGCCCATCGCCGATGATCCCGACAAGACGTTGAAGGCTACCGAGGTCGGCGACCATTGCCATACGGGTCTCTCTGACGCTGAACTTGGCACTCTGCGTCGCGAGCCGGACATCGGCCGATGAGATGAGATCCACGCCGGCGCCGATGCACCAGCCATCCACCGCGGCGATGACCGGCTTGCTGATACCGGCGACGCTGGAAAACGCCGTTTGGAGTTCGGCTATGGATCGCAAGAAGACCTGACGTTCGCCGGCGCCAGCTCCCGGCCGGGCCAGGTCGAGCAGGGGCTGCATGTCGACCAAGTCGAGCCCGAACGAGAAATGTCCTCCAGCCCCGCGGACGACGACCGCGCGTACATCATCGCATTCTTCCAGCCAGGAAAATGCCTGAGGCAACTCCTGGAAGTGCGCAACGCCCATCGTCGGATTCGAACCGGTCTCGAGGAGCGTGACCGTGGCCACGTGCTCCGTCACAGAGATCTGGAGCGCCGAGTAGGCGGGAGGCTGCATGCCGGTTTGTCCTTTGTGTCCTGTGGGGGTGGCGCGCCGTGCGAGCGCCCTTCGCTCATGGGACCGTACGGCATCCAGTCAATATTGACAATCGTGAGTCATTATTCTAATAATTGAAAGCGTCGCGCTACGGTGAAGGACGGTTCAAATGAGCAGGTGCGCATGCTGACGGATCTCCAGCTCTCGGTACGGGATGTCACGCGTAGCTACGTCGCGCGCGAGATCTCGCCGTACATCCAACAGTGGGAGAGCGAGGGCGAAGTTCCCGAAAAGGTTTGGCGGGGACTAGGAGAACAGGGGTTCTTCGGCCTCGCCGTCGATCCGGACTTCGGCGGCGCCGGAGCGGGGGTGACGGCGTGGGCGCTCATGATCGAAGAGCTCGCCCAGGGAGATTGCGCCATCGCCAACCAGGTTGGCGGGACCAACTTTCCGTTCGGATCGAAGCTTGCCGAGCTGGGCACTCCTTGGCAGCAGGAGGAGTTTCTCAAGCCGGCCGTGGCGGGGGAGTACTACATATCTCTGCTACTGAGTGAAGCGCATGCCGGCTCAGACCTCTCCCAGGTCCGCACCAGGGCGACCAGGCGAGACGGTGGCTGGGTCATCAATGGGGAGAAGGTCTGGATCACGGGTGGGGCGTCCTCGGGGGCAGGCATCTTGCTGGCGACGACCGATCCGGACGCAGGGGTCCGAGGATTGACGCTATTCCTTGTCCGGCCCGACATGCCGGGGTACAACGTCGTCAGGCGCGAGCCGAAGATGGGCCACCGCGTCGTGGATATCTGCCAAATTTCTCTCGATGACCTCGAGCTCACCGATGATCACGTTCTGGGAGAGGTGGGAACGGGGTATCGCACCATCCTCGATGGCTTGGACACCAGCCGAATCGGAGTCGCGGCGCAAAGCGTCGGCGTCGCGCAGCGAGCGTTTGACCTGGCACTGGACTACGCCAAGGAAAGGACGACCTTCGGCCGGCCGATATTCCAGCACCAGGCGATCGGCTTCAAACTCGCCGAGATGGCAACGAGCATCGAAGTCGCACGACAGATGTACCTGAGGGCGGCCGCCCTGAAGGAATCCGGTGTGCGATCCATGCGGGAATCGGCCATGGCCAAGCTCTTCGCTTCCGAGATGGCGGAGTCCGTCTGCAGCGACGCCGTGCAGATATTCGGTGGCGCCGGATTCGCCGGTGGCGGGATGGTAGAGAAGCTCTACCGAGACCAGCGGATCTTGCAGATCTACGAAGGAACCAGCGAAGTCTTGAAAATGCTTATTCATAGGGAGCTGGCGTGACTCGAACGCTGAAGAACAAGGTGGCGCTGGTGACGGGCGGGGGCAATGGAATCGGGGCAGCCATCGTGCGGCGCCTGGCCGAGTCCGGAGCGTCGGTCGGCATCATCGATCGCGATGAAGCATCCGCCCGAGCGATTGCTGCAGAGCTGGATGCGTCTGGTGTGCGTACTGCGGTCGTGGTGGCCGATATCAGTAGAAACTCCGCAGTCGTCGACGGAGTGAATACCATCGAGGAAGCGCTCGGCCCAATCGACATCCTGATCAACAACGCCGGGTGGGACTCTCTCAGACCTTTCCTCGATAATGACGAAGCCCATCGTGACCGAATTATCGACATCAACCTCAAGGGTCCGATCAATGTGACGCATGCTGTCCTCGGCAAAATGGTCGACCGTGCCCGTGGCCGGGTGGTCACGATCTCGTCGGATGCCGGCCGTGTCGGGTCCACCGGGCAAGCGGTTTACTCGGCTTGCAAGGCAGGCATGATCGCATTGACGAAGTCGACCGCGAGGGAGATGGCCCGACACGGGATCACTCTGAACGTCGTGGCGCCCGGTCCCACACGGACCAGAATGATGACGGAAGCCCTCGACGGCGACGATGCGAGTGCCAAGCACGTTCTCGAGCGAATGACCAAGGCGATACCTATGCGTCGAATGGGAGAGCCTCGAGACGTCGCGGGGATAGCGGTATTCCTCGCGACCGACGATGCTTCCTTCATCACGGGCCAAGTCATCAGTGTTTCCGGTGGCCTGACGATGCACGGCTAGGGAGAGGCCAGAGGATGAATGTTGTCGAATTCATGATGGGAATCGAGGCGACCGCCAAGGACCGTCCGATCATCTACTTCCGAGATCGAGGTGTGACGGCAAGGGCCTTCAGAACACTTGTTTCGGATGCCGCGGCAAAGCTGGACACAGCTGAGATCGGTACTGATGATCGTGTGGCGTTACTTGCATCCAATCGTCCGGAATGGCTGGCAATCTACTGTGCCTGCCTGGCACGGGGTGCAACCCTGGTCCCGCTCAACCCGGCATTGTCGGAACCGGAAATCGCCTACATTCTCGATGACTGTTCTCCAGCATTGGTGATCGTCGACGACGCAAACCTGCCTCGGATCCCGCATGGCCTGATGATCCCTGTCGTCGTGCTGGTCGAGCCCGAAGTCCGATCATGGGACGAGGATGACGGGAGGAGCTGGCCGCGGGTCATCGATCTGGAAGACAGGCACCCCGCTCTGATCCACTATACGTCCGGCACTACCGGCCACCCTAAAGGTGCGGTGCTTCCTCACTCCGGCGTCGCGGCCACGCTCAGCCGAACGACCACATGGGTCGGCTCCACGGCGGACGATACGATCCTCATCAACGGATCGCTCGCGTTCATCATGCACTCCACCATCGCCGCCATGGGGCATATCGCCATCGGCGCGACAGTGATTCTGCAAGAGCGGTTCCATCCATCCGAGGCGATCCAAACGATCAACCGCCACAAGGCGACGGTCATCATGTGGGTGCCGACGATGTACGTGATGGTATGCGAATGGATCGAGTCGAATCCCGACCAAGCCGGGTCCCTCGCCAGCCTCCGGGCATGTGTCTCTTCAGCAGCCGGTCTGCCGTGGAGTCTGGTGGAACGTATGCGTGCCCTTACCGGCAAGACCCTCTACAACGCTTGGGGCATGACCGAGGGCACCCCGCTGACCGGGTTTCCACCCGGCTCTTCACCAGTTCCCGACTCGGTCGGCCCCCCTATCGGGGACAGCGAGATCCGGATACTCGACGCAGACGGATCCGAAGTCGCAGTCGACGAGGTCGGTGAGATCACCTTCCGAAGTCCGAGCAACATGCTCGGATACTTCAACAGACCGGAAGCCACCCGAGAAACCATCATCGACGGCTGGGTACGCTCCGGGGATCTCGGACGTCGCGATGCGGACGGGAACATCTACATCTCCGGACGAATCAAGGACATGATCATCCGAGGTGGTGCGAACATCTACCCCGCCGAGATCGAGGCGGTGCTGACCGATCACTATTCGGTAGCAGAAGCTGCCGTAATCGGAGTTCCCGATGAGCGATTCGGTGAGATCCCGGTCGGCTTTGTGGTCACCCGGGGCGGTGAAGTAGCAGATGGTGAGCTGCTGCGAGACTACTGCATTTCCCATCTCGCCTCCTACAAGGTTCCCGCCTGGATCTCAGTTGTCGATGATCTACCTCGCGGACCTACCGGCAAGACGTTGAAGCGCGTACTACGCGACCAGGTCCTCGCAGCCGGCAATCCTCCAACCAAGCACTGATCGGAACCTCATGGCGACCACCCAAGCTGAACAGATCTCGACGGGCCACGGCCTTCTGGAAGGGCCCCTCTGGACGCCAGAGGGTCTACTCGTGGCCGACGCCACGGCCGGAGGCGTGCTTCGCATCACCGACTCGGGTCGGACCGAAACTGTGATCGAGCACAGGCGTGGAATCGGTGGAATGGCTCTGCACGCCAATGGCGGACTCGTCGTCAGCGGCCGGAACGTGGCAGTGAAGGGTCTTGTCGGAAGTGGTGACACGGCGACTCATGTGTTGCGAGAGAATGATCCATCCAACGACATCGTCGGGTACAACGATCTGACGGTGGATGCCAAAGGTCGCCTGTATGTGGGTTCACTCGCCTTTGTCGCTTCGGAATCGCGGGATGCCGATAAACCGGGCCAGCTGTTCTGCATCGACCTGGATGGTTCCGCACGGATCGTGGCCGAAGATATCCTGCTCACGAACGGGCTCGGATTCTCGCCCGATGGCTCATTGCTCTATCACGCCGATACGCTGCGGTCGACCGTCAATGTGTACGACGTCGACGATCGCGGCGGACTCGGCACCAAGCGATCCTTCGTGATGACCGGGGACGGCGAACAACCTGACGGGCTCGCCGTCGATGCCGCCGGAAATGTGTGGGTCGCGCTGCCGCACAGCGGTCAGGTCGGTTGCTTCGATCACAGCGGAGAGCGTGTCGCGTCGATCCAGATCGACGTCCCGATGGTGACGAGTTTGGCCTTCGGTGGCGATGATCTTCGAGAAATGTACATCGTCTCCGGCTCCGAGGGACTCGGCACCGATCGTGGAGCCGGCGTGTTCCGGGCGCGTGTCGAGACACCGGGACTGCCGGCAGCTCCGTGCCGGGTCGAGTTTTGAGCACCCTGGGCGGCCCTGCGCACCTCGGGCACCGGTCGATGAGTCCTACCGCGTCGGGCACGGCCGGCGCCGGCGCCGATCGTCAGCAGTTGAACTCCGGGGAGGCGCAGGTTCGTCAGCAGCACCGGTTCGATGAACTCGCATTGGGGGAGTGGCTTCGGCCGAGGGTGAGTGGCTTCGCGGGACCCCTGAAGGTGACGCAGTTCCGCGGGGGCCAATCGAATCCCACGTACCGGCTGAGTACGCCCGGTGCTGACTACGTCCTGCGGCGGAAGCCGCCAGGTGAGTTGATTCCGGGGGCTCATGCCGTCGACCGGGAGGCGCGCGTCATCGCGGCGCTGGGTGGTGCCGGCATTCCAGTCCCCGAGATCTTGGCTGAATGTCAGGATGACGCCGTGATCGGCACGGCCTTCTACGTGATGGAACACGTAGAAGGGCGAATTTTCTGGGACAGCAGCATGCCAGAGGTTGCCTCGTGCGATCGAGCCCTGATGTTCGACGACATGAATCGAGTCGTCGCCGCATTGCACTCGGTGGATCCTGACACAGTCGGGCTGAGCGACTTCGGCCGAAAAGGTGGCTACCTGCGGCGTCAGCTGGACCGATGGTCTCGGCAGTACGATTCCGAGGCCGGTGGACACGACCCGGATATTGATTGGCTACAAGGATGGCTTCGCGAGAGAGTGCCGACAGAGGAACGCGTCTCGATCACTCACGGCGACATCAAATGTGACAACCTCATCTTTCATCCCACAGAGCCTCGGGTAGTTGCGGTTCTCGACTGGGAGCTTGCCACATTGGGCGATCCACTCGCCGACTTCGGTTACAACGCGTTGATGTATCACTTGCCGAACGATATCGCTGGTGGATTGGGGGCATTTTCGGCCGAGGAGCTCGCAGTGCTGGGGATTCCGTCAGAGGATGAGTATGTGGCGAAGTACTGTGCGCGGTCGGTACGTCAACACATTGATGATCTGGACCTCTACCTGGCATTCAATGCCTTTCGGCTCTACGCCATCATGCACGGTATTCGAGCGAGGATCGCGCACGGTACAGCAGCGTCGCCGCACGCGGACGAGATGATCTCGTCGATGCCTCAGCTCGCGCAGCTCGGTAGACGTCTGGCAGAACGCGCCGGGGATTGACCGGTCGACGCTCGCCGAACGAGATCGCATCTGGCCGGACGCGATAACGCGACCACCTGGTTTCAGGGTCGGTGGCGTTTCGTCGGCATTCAGTTGATACCGCATCCCACTGGATGGCGGGTGGGGGAGCCCGCATTCACCCGGCAGGCTGCCGCCGGACGGCGGTGTCGGCCTCCTGCATCTCCCGCACGGCGGTGATCGCTTCCGTGAGCCACTCGGTCCAGAATTCTTCGAGACCGATACCGGCGCGAAGGACCAGGTGGCGGAGGCGTTGCTCGTCGGTACTGTGGTCGGCGAAGTCGCGCGCCTCGATGCCGAGATACTCGTCGAGTTGGCGTCGGTGGACTTCGAGGTGACGGCGTAACTCGGGCTCGATGCCGTCGATCCCGACCACTGCGGCGGCACGCATGCGCAGCAGCATGACATCTCGGATCGGGCGGGGATTTTGGCCGGCACCGACCCAGTGGACGAGTGCAGTGCGCCCGGCGGGCAACACTTCATAGGTCTTCTTCTGACCTTGCAGTGTCTCGGGTTCCTCGCGCGCGGTGATGTAGCCGGTCTCCTCGAGTTTGTTCAACTCTCGGTAGATCTGTTGATGCGTGGCCGACCAGAAGTAGCGAATCGATCGGTCGAAGCGCCGCGCCAACTCCAATCCTGACGATGGCTTCTCGAGCAGAGCCGTCAGGATGGCGTGTGGCAAAGACATGCAGCTGTCCTTCTTTGTAGTGGCCCGACGCTGACATGGGTATCCTACTTCGCCACAATGCCCCCCGGGGGGTCTCGCGATCGTCAGCTCCAGTGCGGCGCCGCGGACGGTAGCCAGGTAGAGGACCAGGGAGTTTGTCGTAGTGGGTGGCCGCTGCGCGGTGCTGTTCGAGACGGCTGACAGCGCCCACCGCGTGCCGCAACGCGTAGCGGCTCGGACACCGATCACTGAGAAGGTAAGCGTCCCTACCCGCTTTTGCAACTAGTTGCATAACCATGGTTCATGGCTTAACGTGCTGACCAACCACTCAGGAAGGGTCAAGTATGACCACCTATCCCCACCTGCTGGCACCGCTCGACCTCGGCTTCACTTCGCTGAAAAACCGTGTAGTCATGGGGTCGATGCACCTCGGACTAGAGGAAGCTCCCGACGGATTCGCGCGGATGGCCGAGTTCTACGCCGAACGCGCCCGTGGTGGTGTCGGCTTGATCGTGACCGGTGGCATCGCCCCGAACATCGAGGGCCGGCCTTTTGTTCATGGTGCCAGCATGACCACACCCGCCGATGCCGCGCAGCATCGTCCGATCACCGACGCGGTGCACCGCGTGGGCACCAAGATTGTGATGCAGATCCTGCATTTCGGCCGCTACGCCAAACACCCCGACCTCGTCGCGCCCAGTCCGATCCAAGCCCCTATCTGCCCGTTCGTCCCGCGGGAAATGACGGGCGAGGACATCGAACGCACCATCGAGGACTACGTCCGTGCCGCTGAACTCGCCCGTGACGCCGGATACGACGGCGTGGAGATCATGGGGTCGGAAGGCTACCTGATCAACGAGTTCTTGGCCGAACGCACCAATCGCCGCACCGACGAGTGGGGCGGTGACTTCCGCGCGCGTATGCGCCTACCCATCGAGATCGTCGCCCGCACCCGGCGCCGACTCGGTGCCGAATTCATTCTGGTGTACCGGATGTCGCTACTGGACCTGGTGCCCGGCGGATCGACGCCGGCGGAATCGCTCGAGCTCGCCAAGGAGATCGAAGCGGCCGGGGTGAGCATCATCAATACCGGGATCGGATGGCACGAATCGCGAGTTCCCACCATTGCCACCTCGGTCCCGCGTGCTGCCTTCGTCGCGGTGACAGCTCAGCTCAAAGCCGCGGTATCGGTGCCGGTGGTCGCCAGCAATCGCATCAATACCCCCGACGTTGCCGAGACCCTGCTCGCGGACGGAACCGCCGACATGGTTTCGCTGGCGCGCCCACTGCTGGCCGATCCCGAGTTCGTAGCCAAGGCCGAACTCGGGCGACCGGACCGAATCAACACCTGCATCGGCTGCAACCAGGCCTGTATCGATCACACCCTCAGCGGCAAGATCACCTCGTGCCTTGTCAACCCCCGGGCCTGCCACGAAACACTGATCTCGCTGACGGCGGTTCGTACCCGGCGGCGGATCGGTGTCGTGGGTGCTGGGCCTGCCGGGATGGCGTTCGCCGTCAACGCCGCCCATCGCGGGTACGTGGTGACCCTGTTCGACGCGGCACCGGTACTGGGCGGCCAGTTCGATATCGCCCGCCGCATCCCCGGCAAGGAAGAGTTCGCCGAAACACTGCGCTACTTCACCGGCGAACTGGCCAGGGCAGGAGTGGAACTCCGGTTGGGAACCACCGTCACCGCGCAGACCCTGATCGATGAGGCATTCGACGAAGTCGTCATCGCCACCGGAATCCTCCCGCGACTTCCGGCTATCAGCGGCATCGACCACCCCAAGGTTGTCAGCTATCTGTCGGTGCTGCGTGACGGAGCGCCAGTCGGAAGGCGGGTAGCGATCATCGGCGCCGGAGGCATCGGATTCGATGTGGCCGAATACGTTTCGCAACCGGGGCCATCGACCAGCCTCGACATCGCGGCGTTCAACCGACACTGGGGTATCGACAGTGATCTGCAGACACCGGGTGGACTGGTCGACCCGCACCCGTCAGCTTCGCCCCGCACCGTCTACCTGCTGCAACGCAAAACGTCCAAGATTGGCGCCGGACTGGGCGTGACGACCGGCTGGATCCATCGAGCCGAACTCACGCAGCGTGGAGTCCATATGCTCGCCGGTGTGTGCTACCACCGCATCGACGAGGAAGGCCTGCATATCAGCATCGGCGACGAGGATCGGACCCTCGAGATCGACACCGTCATCGTCTGCGCCGGCCAGGACTCTCGCCGGAACCTGTTCGACGAACTCTGCAACCACGGACTGAGCCCCCACCTGATCGGCGGCGCCTCCGTGGCTGCGGAACTCGATGCCAAACGAGCCATCCGTCAAGGCACCGAGCTTGCCGCGAGTATCTGAAAGAACCGGCCCAAGGGCTTGGCACAGCCCAGGTCACCGCACTGAGGTTCCGGCTTATTCGGATAAAGATTGATGTACCCGAGTTCGGCCTCGCTCGAGAAGCAGCGAACACGCCCAACCGGCACCCGGCCCCGGCCTTGGTCATCGGATCCGGTGGCCGGGCACGATGAGGTGTCGGTCATGGGGCGAACTCGGGCAGGGTCAGGGCAGAATGGGCGGGCCGTTCCGCCGGGGCGGGCATCGCGCTGAGGTTGCGTAGCATCTCGTTTCGTTGCTGCAGGGCCTGCGCGGTGGCCGGGAACAGCGCGGCATCACCTTTGCCGACCTGGTTCTGGTTCAGCGTCACGAATTCCCGTGTGTCGTGTTCGTAGGCGGCGAAGCCCGCGGCGTGGTCTCGGTCCGCCAGTGAGCCGGCGAGCATATACGCGCCGACGAGCGCAAGGCTGGATCCCTGTCCGGTGAGGAATGAGGGCGCGTACGCGGCGTCGCCCACCAGTGCGACTCTGCCGCTGGACCAGCGGGGCAAGTGGATCTGGCCGACTGTATCGAAGAACAGGTCCTCCGCCTGCCGCATGGCATACAGCATGCCCGGGACCTGCCATCCGGCGTCGGCGAAAACGCCCACGACCAGTTCTCGTTGGGCCTGCGGGTTCCGGAACGCGTCGAACGGTGGGGCCGGGTGGACGAAGTTCAGCAGGGCATGCACTGTGTCGTCGTTGTCTCCCACGGCGTAGAGTGCCGCGGCCCGGCCCGGCGTGTTCCACAACACGGTCTCGCGGCTCAGCCCCAGGGTGTTGGGCATGGTGAATCCGGCGAAGCAGTAGCCGAGGTATCGATGGAACTGCGTTTCGGGGCCGAACACGAGTTCGCGGGTGCGGGAATGCAGACCGTCGGCCCCGACCACAAGGTCGAAAGTTTCGGTGCCGCCCCGTCGGAAGGTGACATCGACGCCGTGGTCCGACTGGTCGAGCGTGTCGATGGAGTCGCCGAACAGGAACTGCACGTCGTGACGAACCGCCTGGTACAGAGCGGCGGTCAGTTCCCCGCGCGGTACCTCCAGATCGTTTCCCGTGCCGCCGGTCAGGGAGTGTGGGGCCACCGATGCCACCGCGTTGCCGGAGCCGTCGAGGAAGGAGACCCGGCGCAGGTCGATATGGGCGTTCTGGAGCCGTGGCAGGATTCCCATCCGCCGCACGACTTCCAGCGCGGTGCCGCGCACATCGATGGGGTAACCACCGCCGCGGAAGGCGCTCGCTTTCTCGACCACCGTGACGGCGAATCCGTAACGGTTCAACCAGAACGCGAGGGCGGGCCCCGCGATGCTCGCTCCGGCAATCAGTACTTTGCGTCGCGGTGTGGTGCGGTTGCCCCTCGTCGATTCGGTGCCGGTCATTGCGTGACTCCTTTGTTCATGGTCCGGGCGACGCACAAGGACAGCGCCGTCATGGCTCCGGCGATGACGAAGCCGGTGACGAAGGCCGATTCGGCCGGGACATCGGATCCGGAAGGGGTTGCGGCGGTGAGGATCGCGCCACTGAGCTGGGCGCCCACGGCGTAGCCGAGCACGCGAGTCACCAGGACCAAACTGGTGGCGATGCCGGTGTCACCCCGATCGACGGAGGTGGCGATGCCCGTCACCATCGCGGTCACGCACAGGCCGTTGGCAAGCGCGACCATCGCCTTGCCGCCGACGAGGTGCCAGACCTCGGTATGAAAGGCCGCCAGGCCGATCAGCGCGACGGCCAGCAGCACGATCCCGGCGGTGACGACGGCACGCGAGCTGGAACGCCGCGTCCAGACCCCGCTGATCGGCCCGGCCAGTGTCGCGGCAACAGCGCCGGGCAACAGCAAGAAGCCGATTTCGGTGGCGCCCGCCCCGAACCCGTATTCGCCGGTCGGCACCGCGAGCAGTTGCGGGACCAGATAGACCGCTACCGACGTACCGGCACAGATGGTAAATGTCAGCACACACGGCTGCCATATCGCGGGCCGTGCGAGCATGCGCAGATCGATCATCGGCGCGGCCGCGCGCCGCTCGACAGTGATCCATCCGATGACGAAGGACCCCAGGACCACGACGAGGGCGCCCAGGACCAATGGTCGGGAAGCGAGCTCGGGCGCCAGCGCGAGTCCGAGCATCAGCGTGGCCAAGATCCCGCTCAACAGACCCAGGCCCGGCCAGTCGATCCCGGCGGCGTCGGTCCGGCCGGGCGTATCATGCGGCATCAATCGGTTCACCAGTGCGGTGGCCGTGATGACCGCGATCGTCGGCAGCGCGAACATCCAGTGCCGGGAAAGTGCTTCCGCTACCGGCCCAGCCGCCAGTGTGCCCGCCATCCCGCCCCCCACGAACAATCCGCTGACCACCCCGATGGCCACCTTCGCCGCGCCCGCGGGCAGGTGTTCGCGTACCAGGATGAACGCCAGCGGCAGAGCGCCCACCATCGCGCCCTGCAGTATCTGGCCCAGCAGCAGGACGGGCAGGTTCGGTGCCAGGGCGGACACCAGCCCTCCGGTCGAAACCACCGACATCAGCTGGATCAGGACTCGTTTTCCGCCGTAGCGGTCGCCGAACTTGCCGGCGACCGGTGTGATGAGCGCGCCGGTGACGAGGAGTACCACGCTGAGCAGCGCACCCTGGCCCGGACTCATATCCAGCTCGCGTTGCAGCAGCGGGAGGGTCGGTGTCACCACCGATTCCAGAGCACCGGTGGCGACCGCCAGCATGCCGAGCGCCGCGACAGCGGGCTTCCCGATACGGGCTGCGGGAGCCAGCGTTTCGGTCATGGACTTCCTTCCGTAGTCGCGGCCACGACGGCCTGCAAGCTCCGCGAACGGTGCGGCACCGCAATACACTACACCGTGCAGTGTAATTCGGTAGGATATCGTCATGCCGACCACGAAGACACTGCGTGAGGGGTCAACCCAGAAGCGGGCTGCCATACTCTCCGCCGCGCGGGAACTGTTTCTCGCCCAGGGGTTCGACCGGTCCAGCGTCGATGCGGTCGCCGCCCGCGCCGAGGTGTCCAAACGGACGGTCTATGACTACTTCGGTGATAAGCACACATTGCTACAAGCAGTCGTCGACGCAGTCGGCCAGTCGCTGACCGACACGATCCGGCGCACGCTCGACGACACCCTCACCGGTCTCCCCGAAGGCGCCGATCTCGAAGAGTCCCTGGTCACCTTCTCGATGCGTATCGCCACCGATATGCTCGGCTCGGCGGAGTACGCAACGCTGGTTCGATTGGTTCGCGCGGAATCCGGCCACCTACCGCACCCCGGCTACAACCCGATGGCCGACACTCCCGAGGAAGCAATCGCCGAGCGGTTTGCCGCCTTCGCCGCGGCTGGGCTACTCGACATTCCCGACCCCCGGCTCGCGGTCGACCAATTCCTCGTCTTGGCGTTCGGGGTCGCACTCAACAAGTTCGGCTCGGCGAATGCCGCGGAGGATCCTCGCGTCGAGCCGCTCGTAGTCGAGGGCGTGCGCACCTTTCTCAGGGCGTTCCGGACTGGTCCGGTGCGGTGAAGTGGTGAGTCGACCAGCTCCGCGTTTGCCTACCAGCGGCAGGGTCGGGCACACCGGACCGCGGCGGTGCACAGTGCGGTAATGGGCCGCAGCCCTGCGACTCGACGCACACGAGTACGAGCATCTCCGTCAACTCGTCGCCCAGCGACCCCGGACGCAGCGTCGACCGGCACCGGAAAAGCTC
Source organism: Nocardia sp. NPDC050799 (assembly GCF_040654015.1). Taxonomy (NCBI): domain Bacteria; kingdom Bacillati; phylum Actinomycetota; class Actinomycetes; order Mycobacteriales; family Nocardiaceae; genus Nocardia; species Nocardia sp. NPDC050799. Next base: position 6,193 of record NZ_JBFAHF010000024.1, on the reverse strand, counting down.
GATCTCGCGGCGCGAGATCTGTTGCGCGCGTTCGGCACCACGCTCGCGCTCGTCCTGGGCCGTCGCACCGACGTGCTGGCCTGGAACCCGCTGGGGTATGCGTTACCGGCCGGGCGCATCGACCGCACCGCGCCGGACCGGCCCGCGGATCGGCCGAATCCGGCCCGGCGATCGGAGTTGTTGAGGTGGACCTTGCCTGCCATGGAGCCGGATCGTCCTCGCCTGGCCGCACGGCCACGTACTCCACGTACTCACTGGTTCCGCAGGGTCCGGTAGGTGAAGTCGGTCAGGTAGTCGTTCAGCCTGAGCGAGGCCTCGGGCGCCTTGGTCTGGTCGCCGTGGCAGATGGCACGCAGGATGTCCCCGTGGAGGTCGGCCGCTTCGGCCAGCTCCACCTTCGGATCGCGCAGGTGGGCGAACCAGAACCGGCGCGAGAGGCCCTGCAATGGGGCCATAGCCACCGAGAGGTACTCGTTGTGCGCGGCCTCGACGATCAGGGTGTGGGTCTGCTTGAGCAGTTCACCGAACCGTTTGGAGTCTTCGCCGTCGAACTTGCCGAGGATCTCGGCCAGCGCCAAGATGCGCTCGCGCTGCTCCGTCGTGGCGCGGAGGGCGGCGAGGCGGACCGCGAGCTCTTCCACGGAGCGGCGTAGTTCGAGCACCTTGAGCTGGGCCTCGATCGATGTCGGGGCGACGAACACCCCCTGGTTCGGATGGATATCCACCATGCGCTCCCGCGCGAGCCGTTGCAGCGCCTCGCGCACCGGGGTGCGGCCGAGCCCGGTCCGTTCCATCAGCCGGGACTCCGACAACAACGACCCCGGTGGGAGCTCCTGGAACGTGATCATGCGTTCCAGCACGTCGTAGGCCTGGTCGGCCTTGTTCACCACGGGCGGTCCTCCTTCGCACTCCACTACTGGGTCTGGACAGTACCGTGCTCAGCGATGTACAACCGGTACATGACCAATATATCGGACTGGTCGCTGACCGGTGGACCGCTCGACCGCGGACTCGAGGTGCTGGCCGAGGTCGACGTTCTCGTGGTCGGGGCCGGAGCGGCCGGTGTCGCGGCGGCGGTCGTCGCGGCCGAGGCAGGCAAGTCGGTGCTCGTCGTCGAGAAGTACGGCTTCGCCGGTGGCGCGGCGGTCGCAGGCATGTCCGGCACGATCTGCGGGATGTACCTCGCGTCGGACACCGACCGGGAGCCGCGGCAGGTCGTCGCGGGGTTCACCGAGCGATTTCGACGGGAGCTGGCAACCCGCGGCGGTCTCACCGCGCCGCAGGTCTACGGCAAGACCTGGACCGCAGCGCACGACCCGCTCATGTGGCGCGAGGTCGCGGACGACCTCCTCGAAGCCGCAGGTGCCACTGTCCTGTATCACACCGCGGTCACCGCCGTCGTTCTCGACGGCGATACCCACCGCGGGGTCGTGGTCGAATCGAACGCGGGCCGGGCAGTGGTGCTGGCCGCCAGGACGATCGACGCCTCGGGTGACGCGGCGGTGATCGCCCGCGCCGGGTACCGCTACACCTTCGGCGACCACGGCACGATTCAGAACCCGACCATGTTCTTCCGTCTCGGCAACGTCGACGTCGCGCGGTTCCTGGAGTTCTACGGCGAGGATACGATCTGCCCGCCGTACGTCAGCGAGGAGATTCTCCGGGCGCGGGACGCGGGCCTGGACCTGCCGCGGCAGAAGATCTGGATTTTCACCACTCCCAGACGCGGCGAGCTGCTCGTCAACGCGACACGGCTGGCGGGCCGCGACGGGCGGATGCTCAATGTGATCGACCCAGCGGATTTCACCGAGGCCGAGATCCGGGGACGGCGGCAGGTCCGTTCGTATGCGCGGATCCTGGCCGAACGGATCCCCGGTTGCGAAACGGCTTTCGTGGTGGACACCGGGGTGGAGGCAGGGATCCGGCAGACTCGCACGATCGCCGGTATCGAGCGGCTGTCCAACGAGGACATCCTCGCGGCACGCAAGCGCGAGGACGGGATCTGCCGGGTGCCGTGGCCGATCGAGCTGCACGCCGGTGACCGGCCGAAACTGACCTGGCTGCTCGACGACTACTACGAGGTGCCCTACGGCACGCTCGTGCCCGAACGCGGCGAGGGCATCATCGTCGCGGGCCGTTGCCTGAGCGCCGAGCACGAGGCGCTCGCCTCGGCGCGGGTCACCGCGCAGTGCTTCGAGTACGGCCACGCCGCCGCCGTCGCGACGCTGTTGTCGCTCGACAACAGCCGCCCGTACCGGGAACTCGACGGCCGCGAGGTCCGGTCCGCGATGGCCGCCAACGGAAGCGCACTTTCCCGTCCTGACAGGAGAACAGTATGAATGAGCTGCGGAGCAACTTCGAGCCGGGCACCACCCGTTGGGCCGTGCGCCGCGCCCAGTGGAGCGCGATGGGAATCAGCGCCGAGGATCAGCGCAAGCCCAAGATCGCGATCGTCAACACGTCGTCGAAGCTGTCGGTGTGCTTCGCGCACCTCGACGACGTGGCGAAGGTCGTCGAGGACGCGGTCCGCGAGGCGGGAGGGCTGCCACTGGAGATCCGCACGACCGCGCCGTCCGATTTCGTCACCAGCGCGGGCCGTAAGGGGCGGTATCTGATGCCGACCCGGGACCTGATCGTCAACGACATCGAAGCCGCCGTCGAAGGTGCCCAGCTCGACGGCATGGTGCTGTTGTCGAGCTGCGACAAGACGACACCGGCCCACCTGATGGCCGCCGCCCGGCTCGACCTGCCTTCGGTCATCGTCGTCGGCGGTTACCAGCGAGGAGGCACCTTCTCCGGATGCTCGGTCGACATCGACTCGGTGTACGAGTCAGTGGGTGCCGTAGCGTCCGGGAAGCTGGGCGTGGAGGAGCTCGGCGAGCTGGCCGACCGCGCGATCGAGGGACCCGGCGTGTGCGCGGGCCTGGCGACGGCGAACACGATGCACGTGCTCGCCGAGGCGCTCGGCATGGCGATGCCCGGTTCCGCGCCGACGCGCGCGAACTCCGCGCCGATGCTCGAACGCGCCGCGGCCGCGGGACGCCGTGCCGTCGAGCTGGTCCGGGAAGGGCTCACCGCACGGAAGGTGCTGACCCGCGACGCCATCGAGAACGCGGTAGAGGTGGCGCTGGCGCTGGGCGGTTCGGTCAACTGCGTCCGGCACCTCACGGCCGTGGCCGCGGAGGCCGACCTCGACCTCGACGTCGTTGCGTTGTTCGAGGAGAAGGGCCGCGGCGCCAAGCAGCTCGCCGCGATCCGTCCGAACGGGACACACCAGGTGTGGGACCTCGACCGGGTAGGCGGGGTCCGCACTGTGCTGCGTGCGCTGGCCCCGCGGCTGCACACCCACGCGCTGACCGTGTCCGGCAGCACCGTTGCCGAGGTGGTCGCCGAGGCACCTGGGCCGGACGGCGATGTGGTGCACCCGCTGGAGAAACCCGTCGCCGACGAGCCGGGCCTGCTGATTCTGCGTGGGTCGCTGGCCCCGGACGGCGCAATCGTCAAAGTCGCCGGAGTGGGCTCGGCGCGCCGCCAGTTCTCCGGGCTCGCCAAGGTTTTCGCGGGTGAGGACGAGGCCATCGCCGCGCTCGGCCAGGGCGGGATCGAGCCCGGACAGGTGATCGTGCTGCGCGGGATGGGCCCGAGGGGCGGGCCCGGCACAGTGTTCGCCGCGAGCTTCGTAGCCGCCCTCAACGGCGCCGGCCTCGGTGGCCAGGTCGCCGTGGTCACGGACGGCGAACTGTCCGGGCTGAACCACGGTCTCGTCGTGGGGCAGGTCATGCCCGAAGCAGCCGACGGCGGACCACTCGCCGGGGTCCAGGACGGGGACAGCATCTCGATCGACCTCGACGCACGGCTGATCGACGCCGACCCCGTGCGCGACGGCAAGCCCATCACCGCCGGGGACCCGGGCGCCGAGCGCGGCTGGCTGGGCCAGTACGCGGCACTGGTCGGACCGATTCAGCGGGGTGCGGTCCTGCGCCGTCCCGCCCGCCACTGAAGTTTCTCTGGCCTCCGAAGGAGTTGGCTTTACATGACCGAATCGCGACGGCGCGCCCGCAAAGCCGGTATCGCCGCCCTCGTCGGCACCACGCTCGAGTGGTACGACTTTCTGATCTACGGCACGGCTGCCGCGCTGATCTTGAACAAGCTGTTCTTTCCCACGATCAGTCCGGTCGCGGGCACACTGGCCACCTTCGCCACCTACGCCGTCGGTTTCCTCGCCCGACCGCTGGGCGGCATCGTGCTGGGCAACCTCGGCGACCGGCTCGGCCGCAAGACGATGCTGGTGCTCACCCTCGTGTTGATGGGCGTCGCGACCACGCTGATCGGCGTGCTGCCCACCTACGATCAGATCGGCGCGTGGGCGCCGGCCCTGCTGATCCTGTTGCGTCTCGTGCAGGGCTTCGGCGCCGGAGGCGAGTACGCCGGCGCCGTGGTGCTGTCCGTCGAGCACGGCGACCAGCGACGGCGCGGACTGGCCGGTGCGTGGGCCCCGGCCGGTTTCGCGCTCGCCACCCTGCTCGCGACTGGGGTCTTCCAACTGTTCCTGCTGCTGCCCGACGATCAGTTCCGCCAGTGGGGCTGGCGAGTACCGTTCCTGCTGGGGCTCGTCATGCTCGTGATCGGCTACTTCATCCGCAGCGGCGTGGACGAGACTCCCGCGTTCGAGAAGGCGAAGCAGGCCGAGGAAACCGAACCGGGGCTGTTCGCCGCGCTGCGGAACCAGCCGAAGAGCTTCCTGGTCGTCATCGGTGCCCGTTTCGCCGAGAACGGCTTCGCCTATCTGTTCCCCGTGTTCGCGGTAGCTTTCCTGACCCAGCAGCTGGGCCTGTCCGAGTCGCTCGCGCTGACCGCGGTGATCATCGCGTCGGCCGTACAAGTGGGCGGAGTGCCGCTGTTCGCCTGGCTGTCCGACAGGTGGGGACGGCGGCCTGTCTACGCGGCCGGCGCTGTCGCGTCGGCGCTGTGGACCGTACCGTTCTTCCTCCTGCTGGAAACCCGCGAGCCGGTAGCCGTCGTCGTCGGGTTCGTGGTGGGACTCGGCATCTGCTACCCGGCGATGCTGGCGCCGCAGGCGGCGTGGTTCGCGGAGCTGTTCGAGACCAAGACCAGGCTCGCCGGATTCGCGTTCGCCCGTGAGATCGGTTCTGTACTGGCGGGCGGTTTCCTGCCACTGATCGCTACCGCGCTGCTCGCGTGGTCCGGCCACTGGTGGCCGGTCGCCGTGTACCTGGGGCTGCTGACGGTGCTCACCCTCATCGCGCTCGCCGTCGGCCCAGAAACCCGGCGCTACGACATCGAGTCCGCCGGTACGCGCGAGACGGTCCTGACGGGGTAGCCCAGGGATCGACGGGGACGAGGCGGGTGTTGCGGCCCACCTCGTCGACGATCCGGTCGCACCTTGGCCGGCCGCAACACGATCCCGCGGTCCACAATGGAGGCCTCCAGGCATTCCCTGGCGGAGTGGCGAAAACGGTTCATCGAGCACGGCTTGGCCGGGCTGGTCGATGAACCCCGGCCGGGACGGCCGCTGACCCCGAACCGGTCACGCAGCACCTGCACGGCCCGGCGGCGGCGGTCCGGGCTCAGTAGTTTCCCCGGTTCAACTCCCTGAGCATGTCGATGTCGAGGCCTGATCAGCGACCATCCGCTTCAACCGGGCGTTCTCACGTTCGAGCTCTTTGAGCCGTTTGGCGTCTTCGTATGTTATCCCGCCGTACTGATTCTGCCAGCGATGCCAGGTCGCATCCGAAATCTCCAGGCGCTTGCACACGTCCTCGATCGTGAAATTTCCACCGAGCAGCCGCTACCCTCGCGGAGCTTGCGGATGATCCGCTCGGGCGCGTGCCGACGTCGTGACATGGTGTGATCGTCTCCTCCTGCACCCATTCTGGTGCTTCAGAACTCTCACAACCGATGGACCCATTCGGTGGATCGAGGCTGAGCCCTCGCTGCGCCGAATCGAGGTCTCGGCAGTCCAGGTACATATTCAGTGGTTAAGCGATTAGGGTGCACTGATGAGTGTGGAAGAAAACAAGAGGATTGCCTGTGAGTTGGTGCAGGGCCTCGACTCCGACCATGGCGACGCAGCTTTCGATCTTCTCCATGAGAGCGCCTTGTGGACTGTGATGGCACACGCTGATTCGTTCCCTGTCTCAGGCAGCATGTCCAAGGCGGAGTTCGTCGAGCA
>NZ_JBFAHF010000023.1:53688-125053 GCF_040654015.1 Nocardia sp. NPDC050799 | reverse complement strand
TGGGCCTGCTGGCGCACCAAAACCACCTACAACCCCGCCGCGCACGGCGCGGCCGAACAGTCGATCGCGGCATAGGGGTTGACTCAGGGAACTCATGACCGCACCCCCAGCCCCGACAGCAGCCATGGCCCACCCGAGATCCGGGTGGCGCTGGCGTAGACGGTGAACACGACCGCGGTCTCCTGGGCCGGGTGCATGCGAACCGCGAGAACACGATCGGCGGTTGCGACGCTGTCGGCGGGGTGGTCGTCACCGGTGACCATGACATTCGTACTGATCGGCATCTGCTGGTCACGCCATCGTTGCCATTGGCCGGTGGTGATCGGCGCCCACGCCCCGGCCGGCGGTTCGGCCTCCGTCGCGAAGCGATCCTGCAGAAGGGGGCGGGCACGGGTGAACGCGGCTCGGGGGCCGCTGTCGCCGGCTGGCCGGTAGTCGAAGATCGCGGCCACCGCGGCCTGCAATACCGCTGGGGCCGAGCACGGGTCGATGTGCTCGTACGGGGCGGCGAACCCGGCGACCGGGCATACGTCGCCGCGTTCGATTTGGTCGGGGTTCGGGCTCGTGCTGCATCCGGTGGCGGCGAACGCAGCCACGACTACCGCGGCGGCAAGGAAGGTGGTGTGGTTCATAGCGGGTCCCGACTGTGGTGGAGGGTGGACAAGTCGCAGGTGTGCCAGTCGACGACGTCGGTGTCGTGGCTGTGTTCGGCGGCGGGATTGTGCAGCGCGGTCACTGTCGTTTCGAGCACGAGCGCGGCGGACAGTGCTTCGCGGTGCAGGGCCTGCTCGTCGAGGCCGCGGCCCCGCGCCAATCGAAGATCCACGGTCGCCGCGTCGGCACCGAGATGTTCGCGGGCACGTCCAGCGAGCCAGATCGCGTGCTGCGCCGAGATCTGGGCGGCGTCGATCCCCCCGAGCCGACCGGGGAACCGGTCACGCCAGATAACCTGCCCGTCACCACGGCACACGGTGAACCCGGACAAGGTCGCCGCCGACCACACCGTCACGCGGGGCCCGCACCGTGCCGCGGCCGCCACCCGCTGTGCTGTGTCGCGGTCGGCGTCCTCGACCTGGCGCAGTCCGTCGTAGTCGATGCCGCCGATATCGAGCAGCGCGTCGACGAACCGATCGAAGCTGTGCGCATCGGTGAACCGGTGCGCGGACGCGACCCGGTCGAATTGGCCGGTGTGGGTGAAGGTGTGCAACTCGCGGAGCCGTACCCGCACCACCATCTCCGGGGTCACCGCTCCCCGATGGTTGCACCGGTGTAAACGGTTCGGTCTATCGTTCATACTGTCCGTCCCCTCGGTCCCGGCTCCGGGCTCTGCCCGCGTTCACCGCCGCCGGGTGGGGTGTAGCGGCGCACGTCCATCCGCTCTCCCGCCCACCCCGACAGGGATGTCACAGTGACGTTCTGCCCTGTGGTTGGAGCGTGCAGGAGGAGGTCTTGCCCGTCCTCGCCACGGCCGTAGTAGATCCCGACATGATGGGAGTCCGAACTGCCGGGCGAGGTGAAAAAGATCAGGTCACCGGGAGCTTTTTCGCCGAACGGAACCGGTTGGGCGCTGGGATGGTCCTGCTGAGCCTGGGTGTAGTGCGGCAGCCGGATCCGGCCGTGGGAGGCGTGGTAGATCGCATACAGGGTCAGCCCGGAGCAGTCGAACCCACCGTCGGTGGGGCCGTCGGTGTCCCCGCCGCCCCAGACATATGGGAGCCCGAGCCAGCGTTCGGCGTGCTCGATGACCGCTCGCCCGAACTCCGAGTCCTGCGCGGTCAACGGTGCCCCGGACCCGGTGGTGCCGCATCCTGGTACCGCGCCACCGGCTGGTCCGGGGGTGGCCGGGCCCGGGTCGATGTCGGCGAACATCGCATACAGCTGGCGGGCCAGATCCATCTGTGCGCCGTAGGCGTTCGGGGCCGAGCGTTCGATGGCCTGCGCCAGTTCCGGCGCTGACATCTGTGTCGCGGCCGCGCCGAGGGCTGCGGCTCGGTCGTAGAACCAGTTGATCTGCCAGGTCGGGTTCATCAGGTTCGCGAGCCCGGCGTGGCCGCGGATGCTGACCCGGATCTGGTGGGGGCCGACCGAGTCGTGGTCGGCGCCGACCCCGTCGTTGGCGTAGTTCAACGATTCCGGCACATTGGTATTGGCGAGGTTGCGGAAGCTCGATTCGGTTGCCTGGGCAGCCAATTCGGCCACGATCACCGTCTCGGGCATTCCCCGCCGGATGCCGATGATGACCCCGTCGCGGGCCAGCCGCAGCTGCGATTCCGACAGCCCGGCCGCCGACGCGCCAGTCTCCCCACCCATCCCGGCCGCGGCGGAGGGGGCCATGGCGCAGGTGACCGGCTCGTCGACGGCGACCAGGATGATCAGTAGCAGGAGCATCACCACCGGGATCCCGATCGTGGTGGCGGCCACCGTTTTCGTCGCGTCCATCGGCTACCGTCTCGCCGTTCCGCGTCGCCACGAACCGCTACTACCTGCGGGTGCACGCACCACCGGGTTCATAGCTCGGGTCCGTACTCCGTGCTCGGCCCCGGCGGCAGCAACGGATCATCGGCGGGGTCAACGGCTCGGTATTCCGAACCCTGCCCGGTGACCGTGTCCGCGATCAGCTGGTCCATCCCTGCCCCGCCGCGGATCTCCGGCGTGTCTGCGGTGTGCTGGTGCGCGCCCGCTGGGGTCTGGTCGGCTGGCCTCGGCGACACCGCCGGCTCTGGTGCTTCGAAGGTCGAGGACGTACCCGATCCGGTGGTCGGTGCCGTGTTCTGCATCAAACCCGCAGACTGTGCCCAGGCAACGAACGGGGAGCGTTCCCGGGCACCGGGGGCGTCGCGCTGCCGATTCAGCTCCTCGACGAGGTTGTCGGGAATCTGTGCATACGACGAGATCGCGTCGATCGCCTCGGCAGGGTCGGTGATGTCGTCCGGTTCACTGCCGACATGGACACGGACAACGGGTTCTCCCTCGGCATCGGTCCCGTCGAGGACCTGCGCGAAAAAAGTTCCCAGCCCCCGATCCCAGCCGATGACTATGTCGCGGCCGGCCACACCGTCCTCACGTGGAGTGAGCCGAATCCGGTTCACGGACCCCGAGCGCGCGGCAGGCCCGCGCTCGGGGTCCGTGGGCCACTCCGGGCGGGTGCCGGTCCCGTGCATCCTCGCGTGCAGTTCCTCGACGGTGGCCCGGATGTCGGGTGCCAGCGGTGCGATGATGCCTGCGCTGTTTTCCTCCATGGTCATTGCCACCGGCCCGTACCAGCCGCTCGGGTGCTGGTAGCCCAGGCGGGCGAAGACCTGATACGCCAGCGGGTTCGGGGCCAGATCGGGGTCGGAGAAGGTGTCGGCGAACCATGCCCGCACCCGTCCCATACCTTGGGTGCTCGAGTCGGGCATATGAGCCCGGATGGCAGCCTGCACCCCCTGGCCGGGAGCGAAGGAATCGTAGACGACCGTGCCATCGGGGTGCAGTACGACAAGGTCGGCGTCGCGGCTCATCGACTCACCCCCTGCGCGGCAGGCGGGTGACCGGACTGTCTCGCGGCCGGCGCTACCGGTGCCGATACCTCTGGCACGACACGGCAACCGAGAAGGCGGACCGGACCGGTTCGTGTCGGCTCGGGTTCCCGGATTGCACTGCCGAGTCGGGGATGGCCGCGCCGAGGGTGCACGGTGTAGTTCATTGCAGAGTCCCTTCCGGTAAAGTTGCTAGAGCCGCACGCAGTACTGCGTGGAGGCCCATCCGGGCCCAGGCCAAGGAGAAGCGTTGCTGTCGTAGCGGGTGGTCTCTCCCGCCGCTTCCGCGACATCGGCAGCCGGGGTGCGCATGGCGCGACAGGCACGTAGATCTGCCGCATGCCGGTGTAGGTTCTCGCCGGACTCTGTGGTCGGGTGTCTGGTGGCCTGGGGATTCGCTGGACCTTTTCGCCGACTTTGCGGTTCAGAATCTTCACCGCCCCCGCGCTCATCAGTTATCGTCTTTTCGACCGGACCGAGGCGGTGCTGTCAGGCCGGCACTGCGGGCGGTGTGCCGAATCGATCGCTCCAGCCAGCGAATTCGATCCACCACCGGACGTAGTCACCGGCCATCGGCGCCGGCAGGGAGTCCGGCAGCGCGAAGGACTTCGCCAGCAGCCGCAGATGCGGCTCGACGCCGTACTGGTGGGTGAGCAGTTCGCTGTCGATGACCGCGGCATAGCTGCTGGAAATGCACTCGTTCGCGGTGAACCACAGCGCGTGCTTTTTCACCTTCCGTAGCGCAAAGGTGGCAGCCAGGTCGGTGAGAAGCTGATGGGCCACCGGATCGCTGACCGATTCCGTGGCAGAGACCATGGCGTCCACCGCGATCCGGTCGGCCACCGCCGCGGCCAGCTCCATGGCCGCGTTATCGGGTTGACCGGACACATCGATCCCGATCGTCAGCAACCGCTCGCGCTCGGTGAGCAGGCTCTGCCACCACGTCTGCGCCCCCGCAGAATCAGAAGGACCGGCCAGAAGCCGGCCTCGGCGTTGCAAGGCTCTGCCCGCAGCGCCCAGCAGCGCCGACGTGGCGCCCTCCGCGGTCAAAAGTCCTTGGCATGCGGCGATGTAGTCGACCAGATAGTTGGCGCGCAGTATGCCCTGTGCTGCGCAGGCCTGCCGGCAGGCCTCGAGGATTTCCCATGCCGAGTGGGAGGTGATCGCTTTGCCGAGCATCCCCCACAACGCGGCCTCAGCTTCATCGCCGCTCCGGCCCTGGGTGCGTGCCGTGGTGGACAGGCAGGTCATCGCCCACGCCTCCGACATCGCGTAGACGAGTTTGCGGGCGATGTGGTCGCGGCTGATCATCGTCTTCCCCGGGCCGACCATGCGGGCGCTGGCGTAGGGGATCGTCAACGCCAGCCCGGCTCGCGCCGCCGAGACAGCGGCCCCGCCCATGCTCAGCCGCGCCGGGTGCAGCGGGCTGGTGGTGCGGGCGAACCGCTGACCGAGGGTCAGCTCGCAATGAAATCCGCCCTGGGAGTCGAAGGCCGCCACATCGCCGCACAGCAGCGCCGATTCCGGCAGAATCGCCGCGTCGAAGCGGGTCATCCCGTGGTCCATCCACAGCCCGTAACCGGTGTCGGGCAACGTCATCATCTCCACACCCGCAGCGAGGCCGTCGTGGGTGCGCAGCTCCATCAGGAACGGCCACACGCCTTCGTCACGGCCCTCGACGATCAGCCGCGCCACCACGATCACGATCTTCGGGACGCCCCCGGCGGCAGTGTTGGGCATGAACTTCACGCTTTTCGCGGTCGGGCTGTCGATCCGATAGGTGCGGGAGTGCGGCTGCCACGTGGCGGTGGTCTCCAGATGGAAGGCATCGCTGCCGTACCCGAGTTCGGTGAACATCGCGACACCGGCCGCGACGCCGGTATCCAATCGCGCGAGACACTTCTGCTGGTAGGCCGATCCATCACCGAGACGATGGATCGCGGCGAGGGACAGTTTCATATGCCCCGACAGCAGCGACCACAGCCGCGGCGCGACCGCAGCCGACCAGTCGAACAACGCATCCGACTCGCGTGGGTCGGCCTCGATCGCCCACGCCGACCCACCCAACGCCTCGATGGCTCGCGGCAACAGCGTGAAGCTGTAGAGCGCTTGCTCGGCCTGCGCCAGTCCGGAAACCGGCACATCACCCAACCCGGTCAGCGCGTCACGCACTCGCATATGACGTGCGAATGCGCGGGGGTCGCCGAAGAGCACGCGCCGCAGGGACGCCGTCGGCTCCGCAACGGAGCCCGGCTGCGGCGACCTCGACCTGCTACCGACTCGGGCAGCCTCACTATTTGGGGATTTCATCTATGTGTCCTTCCGTGGGATTGGTGGGATGTGAGCGCTGTGCCATGAGGCCGCGCTGCGAGAGGGGCGTCGATTGCTCCGGTTCACCCGCCTCCGCTACTGGGCAGGTTCTCGAACCGACGGTTGGTGTTGTGGATGTCAGCGCTGCGTTCGGTCGGGGTGAATTCCAGGCGGAACGGCAGTCCGGGTTCGCCGGATTCACCGGTTTTCAGCAGGAAGCAGCCCACCCCGGGTGCGGTGTCGGCCCGGGTGGGGTCCAGGTCGTCGTCGCTGGGGGGACGTGGCGCGGCCCAGGAGGTGACCAGCAGTTTTTCGGTGTCGGTGATGCCGACCGCGCCCCGCAGCCGGTCGATCTCGTCAGGGCCGACAGGGCCGATGATTTTGGCGCGGGCGCGTTCGAAGAACCCGAGCGCTTTGGCTTGGGCAGCGGGTGAGTCGAACGCGGAGAGGTCTTTGACGGTGTGCGAGCACATGATCAGCCCGGTACCCAAGGGCCGGTTGAGCCGGGTCAGGGCATCGACTCGGTCGACCATGAACTCCCCGACCCCCAGCACTCGCCAGATCTCGTCCATGACGACCTCGAACACCCGCGGTGGCGCGAGGCCGGCGTCGGTGAGGGCGTGGGCGGCCGCGACCGCGCCGAATCCGTCGGACCAGCACACCATCAGGACTGCGGCCAGCAGTTTGGTGTCGCCTTCAGGGATGCGCGACACATCCATACACACGGCCGGGGAGGCCAAGTCGAGACGGGTGGCGGTGTGCCCGTTGAACACCGCCCCGAACGGGCCCTCGACCAGGGCACGCAGCGACCGCCGCAATGTTTTGGTGCCGGCCCGGTAGGCGGCGGTGTCGTCCTCCTCGGCGAATCGGAGCAGCCGCTCGGCACCGCCGGAAATAACTTCCAACAGATCGGCCAGTAACGGCGGCCGGTCGTGGGTGAAACCCCCGCTGGGGCCGTAGAGTTCGCGCAGACCGGCGGCGAGCAGGGTTTCCTCGTAGTCGGCGACCCGCGAGCCGCGGACCAGTTCGATCAGTCCGGCCACGATCTGGACCTGTCCGGCCTCCACGCGCGCTGCTATCCGACGCCGTTGATCGTGGTCGGGGAGCCGGTGCAGGATCTGCCCGAGCGCCCCGACATCGAGCGGGTTGATCGTGCCGTACCCGTACCCGAGTTCGACCACCTGCCCGCCGAGCCGCTCCACCAGATCGCGATAGTCGGGCTTGGTATCCCCGAGACACAGCACGGTCTCCCCCGCAGCGACCGCACCGGTCACCAGCCTCCGGATCAGCGAAGACTTACCGAAACCGTTCAACGCCAGCACGAACGCGATCGGAGAAGTGATGAACCCCTTGAGAAACCAGCTCATCGGATCGAAATGCACCGGCGCGCCGGTGATGTAATGCCTGCCGACCGGGGTGCCGACGGTCGGGGCGCTCGCCCCGACCGCGAACGGCCACAACCCGGCAACCTGGACCGTGGTCGACCGCCATTCCGGCATCCTCGGCACCACCGACGCACGGCCCCCACCGACTCCGGTGAACCCGCGGTCGGTCGCCGAGGCCCGCGGCCGTTCGAAGCCGTCATCGACGGTGAGCAGATCCCGGCCGGTGGCATTGGCGCGGCGGTGGTCATCGCTGGACAACTTCAATCGTGCCCACCAACCGCGGAGACCGTGCCCGGAGGCGGCGGTTTCGGTCTCGGCGCGGACTGTTGCGGTGAGTACGCGCACCCCGGAGATGACTTCGGTGCGGGCCGGTCGCGGCGCCTTCACTCGCTTGGTGAACCCGTTCACATCGACACCTGCTTGGAGATCGAGGCGTGCGCGGGCAGGATCAACCCGATTCCCAGCGACGCCGCGAATGCCGAGGCCTGGCTGCCGTAGCAGCGGCGAACCCCGAGCCGGGACGCCGCGGCCATACCCTGCACCGAGGCCTCGATGCCGGGTAGATCGGCGTCGAGGTGATCGGAGACGGTGACCAAGAGGCCGAACCGGGTCAACCCTGCACCGCGGGCCTGCTCGTCGCGGGCGGCGCCGGTGTTACCGACCCGGATGCGGGCTGCCGCCGAGGAGATGCCGCGTTCGGTTTGTTCGGCGGCGACCGCGTCCCGGAAATCGGAATCGACCAGTGTGGTGGCCTCGGCGGCCGAATGCAGCCGGTAGACGATCGCGACCCGTTTGCGGGGCACATCCGCGCGCGGGCGCAGCAGCTCCTCGAGGACGTTTTCCATCACCGCCCCACGCGGGGCGGCGTCCATCTCCCAGGTGATCGACCGCGCCCCGTCGTGCACGTAATGATCCCAGCGGTCGAGGTGGGCAAGCGGGCCCACACTGTCCCAGGATTGGGTGGTGGTGATCGCGGGGCCCGCGGTCTCTACGTCGCGCTGGGAGGCCAGGTCGTAGCGGGTGCGCACCAACCCCAGCACTTCCCACGCCTGCAGCGGTGTCGCTGGAAGCCCTGCACGCGCCAGCTGGGACAGCACGCCCTGTAAGCGTTGCCCGATTTCGCGGGCCTGTTCGGCGGTGTCGCGTCGGATGCGGCCTCGCCCGATGGCGCGATAGGTGACCGCGATCCGGGCTTCGATCCGCACCCCGACCCCGCCGCTGTCGGCGGCGGCTTCCCGCATCACCGCTTGCGCATACTCCGGCGCGTTCGGGCGCACCAGCCGGCCGACTTCCCGGGCTTGTTTGAGCCGAGTCTCGACCACGTTCTCCAGGACCGCGGTCACCGCAACGACTTCCCCGCCGCGGGACTGGGCGGCCAGGAACTGGCCGTAGCCTTCCACCCACGCGTCGATCCGATCCTGATCGACCAGTTCTTTGCCGCGTGGTACCACACGCAGCACGACCGTGTAATGGTCACTGCGGCGGATGTGCAGCATCGCAAACCGTTTCCCGCCTGGGGTCTCGTACTCGGCCAGTCGTGAATCAGCCAGCAACCCGGGCAGTTTCGCGATCCCCGGGATCTTCGCGAAGCGGCCGGCCCGGTAGATGTGCTCGCCGCGGGCGCGGGCGGCAGCGAACTGGGCCCGCAACAGCAGCAGTTCCCATCCGGTGCGCCCACCCCGGGTCACCGCGAGCGGGGTGAACACCACCGCCGCAACCGCCAGCAGGATCCCGGCCACCGACAGCGAGCGGGTGATCATGAACCCGACCATCACCGTGATGATCAAGCCCAGCCCGAGCAGCGAAACCCCCCAGGTGAGCCCGAAAAACCCTGCCGATCGTGGTTTCTCCCACCGCCCGTAGACACGTGTCGTCACCGTCGCACCTCCCCCGGTCCCACCGCATCCGGATCCCATTGATCCCCTGCCGCGCCGCGGGTGTGGGAATCGATCGCCGACACACCACGCTGTGCCGCGTCGGTCACCGCTTGGGCAGCCATGACCGCGGCACCCGCGGCGCCGGCACCGGCGCTCGCCCCACCCGAACCACTCGCCGACCCGGTCGCGCCCGCTCGCTGCGCACCCGGGGCTTTCGCTCCACCACCGGATCGCGCACCACTGGTGGACCCGGCGGAGGGCGGCGCGCCGCCCGAACCGCCGCCACCGGCTCTTCCCCCGCCCGATCCCAGACCGCCGGAGCCACCGCCGTCGCCCATCGGGCGTCCCCCGCCGCCTCCGCCGGAGGGGCTGGGCGCCGAGCCGCCGGACTGTGTGCTTCCGGGAGAGCTTTCGCCTTCGGTGACCTTGCGGCCGTTGGAACGGCTTCCGGTAGAAGCCGTCGCGATACCGACGGCGCCACCGGCAAACGCTGCGGCCGCACCGCCCCCTCCGCCGAGAACCGAGACTGCGGGTGCGACCAGCCGGATCAGCGCCGGCAGCACGATCACCGACAGGATCATCAGCAGCAGCCCGAGAAGAATCAGATGGGGATCTTCGCTTCGGCCGGCGGCGGTGAAAGCGATCGCATACACCAGTGCTCCCACCGGTTTCCACAGAACGAACGCCAGCGACCAGCTCAGCAGCTTCTTATAGGATTGCGACCCCGGTCCCGTACCTGAAGCCGCAGCAGCCAGTGGGATCACCGCCACGGTCACGATCAGAAGCACTTGGCGGGTCACGAGCATGACCAGTTGCACCAGCATGCTGATAATGCCGAACACAGCGAGAATCAGCATGACGCCGATGCTGATCGTGCCCAATCCGGCACCACCGGTCGTCATCTGTATCTCGGTCAGCCGCTTCATGGCACCGTCGAAATCGCCGCGGGTGGAGGTGAAGATGACCCAGTTGGAGAATTCGTCACCTGCCCGCGTTCCGGCGGTGATCACCGCGGCAAACAGCATGGACGCGAATACAGCGCGCACCAGCATCACGAAGGTCTCCTGCGCTTCACCGGCCACACCGCCGCGTTTCGCCAGGCCCAAACGTGCTGCGGCGAACAGGATTCCCGCAGTCAGTAGCAGCACCTGTAGTTCGGTGGTGTAGCCGCGAATATCGGCAAGCACCGGGCCGGGTCCGCCTCCAGCAGTCGTCAGCTCCGGTGACGGGAACACCGTCCACCAGGTCAGCACCACGCGCGCTATCTGGGCGAACCCCTCGACGAACTCCCCGGCCAACTTCTCCATCGCCGAGGTGGCGACCTCGGGCAGTACCGCACCGCCGACGTCGCACGCCACCGCCGGGAGTCCGGGCAGGTCGCATACGTCGGGTATCGGAAGCTGTGTCCGCCCCACGCCGACACTGATAGTTCCTGTGATCGAGGTGGTCACCGCGACTCCTTCCAGGATCCGAATCCGGCGAGTGTGTAGACCGGTGTGCTAGGACCCCAGAGGGTTTCGATGTTGTCGACGCGTACTTTCCAGTCGCCGTCGACCCACACCATCGGCCAGGTGGAAACGGCGTAGCCGTCGCGGCCTTCGAGGGCGAATTCGACCACGGCGAGATCGGGTTGGTAGCCGGGCCGGACTCGGACGCCGTCGGGCACGGTGACGTAGCGGGCCGCCTCGGGTGTGCCGCCGCGGGATCGTGCGAAGCGGTCGAGCAGGGGTTGTCCACCGCCGTAGAAGCGGTCCGCCACGACCTGCTGCCACGTTCCCTCCGGTGCGGCCAGGGCGCGGGCGAGTGCATCCGCCGCCGCCAACGCTGCGCCTTGCGGGGTCCGGCTGAATCCGGTGGCGACACCATCGGTGATCTGGGCAGGGCCGTCACTGCTCGATACCGGGGCCGCCGCGCCGCCCCAGATCCGCTGCCACCGCAGCTCTGCCGGAGGGGCAGTCAGATAGTCGGCCCCGGCCGGGTCCGGACGCGCTGCCGGGTTCTGGGCCTCCACAACTCCGGCGGGATGGGCTGGGACCTCGAGGCGATTGCCGAACAGGTCGGTTGTCGGAGGCTCGGTGGATGGCGTTGCCGGCTCGGACGTGCCCGATGGTGCCGGCGCGGTCGCGTCGGGTTCGGTGGGGGTGGAGGTGGTGTCGGTGCGGGCCTCATATGGATCGTCGTTGGTGAGGGTCCAGGTGAAGGCGCCGATCACGATGAGTGCCAGGAAGCTCGACAGGGCGATCAACAGGCGCTTCGATGTCACAGCGGGGTCCTCCTCCTTATCGGCGTGGCGTGAGGGTGGTCAGGTCGTGGGGTGGAACGGTGATGGCGGTGACCGGGCTTTCGGCCGGGTTGTGGGGGACTTCGAGTCGCCAGTCGCCGGTGTGCCACACGACCCGGGTGCTGTGGCGGGTGGCGGAGTTGTCCGGATGAATCGCGTAGATCTGCACGTCGGCGGCAGTGTCGGTGTAGCCGGTAATCCGGTAACCGAGGATCTTCGGCGGTCCCTCGGAGATCGGGGCCGTGATCGAGATCTGTGCCCTGGCAGTGGCCCAGGCGTCGCGCCCCGGTCCGGGTGCCAGCATCTGCTGCCCCACGCGTGGCCACTGGGTATCGGTGGCCAGTGTCATGCGCACACTGGCGTGGATAGCCGCCAGCGCGGCACCCGCCGGGTTTCGGTCGAAGCCGGTCGCGACCGCACCGTCGATGCGGTCCGGTCCCTGGTCGGCGATCGGCAGGTCGACGCCGTGGAAAATCTCCCAGCGCAGGCTGCTCGGTGACCGCACCTGCGAGGTCGGTGGTGCGGTCACCGGCGCGGGATCAGGGCCACTGCAGGCGGCCAGTGTCGCCGCGCACAGCATTCCGGTGACCAGAACTCGCAACGATCGACGTGTCATAGTGGCGTGTTCCTATCCGTTGGGCAGGACGGCGATCGCGATGGCGCTGGCCGACCCGATGAGTGCGGCTCCGAGCAGGGAGCCGAGGAGTCCTTCGATGCCTTCCTCCCGGTACAGGCGCACGCATAGCTGACCGCCGACCCAGATCAGACGGGCGATACACGCCAGCAGCACGCACCAGGCCAGCCAACCCAGCAGCTGGGTGATCGGGGTGAGCACCTGCGGGGGTAGCGGTTTCGCGGTCACCATGGCTCGCCTCCGTCCTGGAGGTGAGTGCGGTAGGCGACCTCGAGGGCAGCCAGGATCGGCTGGCTCGCCCGACGCGGGTCGGTGTGAGGCAGGGAGTGCCCGGCACCGGGCACGCAGTCGTGGTCGGCCCATACCCGCTCGGCCAAGGCTCGGCAACGGCGCGGGGACATCAAAGGGTCCAGGCCGCCGGTGAGCATCCAGGTCGGAATGCAGCGCCACACGCTCAGCGTGGTGTCGGTCAACGCCGGGGTGCCGTAGGTGGCCGCCACCGACGCGCCCTGGTTGACGTGAACACGCTCGGTGAGCGGGTCGTTCACTCCGTGCCACGGCCGCCCGGAGTCTCTGGGGGTCCGGTAGAAGTGGTTCAGCAGTTCTTCTTGCACCCGCCGTGCGGGATCGACAGGGATCTTGGGGAATTCGAGCGCGGGGTTGAGCAGCACGATGCCCGCGACGGTGCGGGCCCGGCGTGGATATTCCCCGATCCACGACAGCACCAGCCGGACCGCGGCCGAGTGCGCGACCACAACAACCGCTCCGCCGGCCTGGTCCAGGACCGCATCGAGGTCGCCGGGACCGCTGGCGGTGAGCGAGCCGCTGGTGGTGTGACTGGCGGGGCGTTGGGGGTAGGTGAGTTGGCTGATGCGTCCGTCGAGGTGGGTGTGCAGGTGGACGGTCAGCGGCCCCCAGTAGCCAGGACTGGTGAACGGGTTGTGTAGATAGACGATGGTGACCGGACCGGTTTCCGGTCCCAGGCGGGAGACCGAGAGGCTGGCACCGTCGGGCGTGGTGATGGCAGCCCTGTGCGGGTCGGGGTGGGTGATCATGAGAGTCCTTGGAAGATCAATGCTTACGTCCGAAGCCGAATGCGCACTGACCGGCCTGTGACGCGGTGAGGAAGCGATTGCTGCGATGGTGCGGGCGAATCTCATCCGCCGCCCCCGGTGACGACGGCGTTCATGATCCCTCCGGCGCTGGTGGCGATGATTCCCCCGACGAGCGCAGCAAGGATGATCTTGGGGGATTCGACCGCGCCGCCGTGGAAGCGTTCCCACCCGAATTTGCCGCCGGCGTAGATCAGGGCGGCGATCCCGGCGAGCATCACCAGCCACGACAGGTAGTTGACGAGGTTGACCAGCTGCGCCGAGCCCGGGGGTGTGACCGGGGTGATGTGGATCTGCTGAGCGAATACTGCGACCGCAGCGATCGTGGTCATATCTGGTGCTCCTGATCATCACGGGTCGGGGGCAGTGCCTCGGTGCGGGTGACGGCGAGCCGGCTGATCAGGTCGGCCCCCACCCGATGGACATCAGCAGGCACGGTGTCGGTCAACCGGGAACGCCGCGGCGGAGCCGGGTCGAACGGGGCGTAGGAGGCGAGTTCGTCCAGTTCCCGGACGACCAGTTCGTCGTGCCAGCCGATGCGATACACCTGTGGAACCAGGTCGGTGACGGTCGAGGCGTAGCGGCGCACCGCAGCCGGGGTGGCACCTGGCCGGGCGGCGGTGAGCACCAGCCCGAGTAGCGAGACCCCGTCAGGGGCGAGTCCGGCGTGCCATTCACGCAGCCGATCCGCCGCGGCGGTCAGGCCCGGAATGCACAGGCGGGCGGCGATGACGACCTGCTGGGTGGTGCGCGGGCTGGCAGGCCACGCCAGGCCGGTGTCGGCCGCAGGTGCCCACCAGCGGGCCAGGGTCGACGTACCGGCGCCGCCGTGGGCACCGAGCACGGCGAACAAGGGCGCGTGGGGGCCGGTGGTCGGCAACGGATTCTCGCGCACCGGCGCCCGCCGCTGCGGGGGTGGGGCGGCAACAGTGCCCGGGTCCAGGCCCCTGGCGGGTCTACTGGGCGGGCGGGTTTGCAGGGCACCGGTCATGATCGTCAGCCCCGCTTCTGGATATTGGTAATGAGCAGCCGGTCCCCGTCACGGCGCACGTTGATCACCTGCAGGTAGTCGCGGCGCTGCCCGCCGGGGTGCACCTCAACCAAGTGCACCTCGGCGGCGGTGTCGGCGACCGGAGTGATCGCAACGCAGTGGCGGGCGCCGGCCGGGATAGAGGCGATCCCACCGGCCAGCATGTGCGGGTCCAACCCGGCCTCCGGACCGGTCAGACGCAGCGCCGCCGCCGCGTCGCGCGCGGTGTAGTAGGCGTATTCGAACGCCGCGATCACCCCGGTCACAGTGGCGGCGTCACCATCGCGGTCAGTGACGAGATCGCCCGTCAGTCCACGACATGCCTCAGGACTCGCAGGGGCCGTGGAGGGTGTCTCCGAGGTGAGCGTGAGTGGCGGGGCGGCGGTCACGCTGGGCAGTTCCGGAGCGGTGGTGGTGCCGCCGTGCAGCGTGAACACCCCGCCGCCGATCAGGATCACCGAGACGATCAGGCTGGCCGTCAGCGCAATCCGGGCCCGGACCGGCATGCGGTGCGCCCACCTGGCGACCGTTTCGGGTTCGGGTTCGGGTGGTGTAGTCAGGCTGGGTGGTTCGGCCGTCGCCGTGTCGAATGCGTTGTCCGGGTTCGCTTCGTGCCGGTGGGTGAGCGGGATCGGGTCGGTGGTGTCGAGCCAGCCCCACCCATAGTCGGTGCCGGGCTCGGTGTGACTGCCGGTCGGCATGGTGTTCACCTCCTTGCGATGTCGGATCGGGCCCTTCGGAAGGACGTCAGGGGACGGATCAGTGGATCGGGTACGTCTCTCCACTTGGGGTTGCGTCCTTCCGAAGGGGTTCAGGGGCCGCCGCTGCGTTCAGGTGCCGTCGGCGTCGAGGACACCGACGTCGTGGTGGTGGGAGCGGGGGCTGGGGGTGTGGGTGTTGCCGCGGCGAGGTCGGTGGCCAGGGCTGTGAACCAGTTGGCGACGGCTGTGAGAGGGGATGCGCCGTCGGCGGTGGCGCTAGCGGTGGTGGTGGTCTGGTAGGAGCCGTGGCGGCTGACGGTGTCGCTGTAGCCGGCGGTGCTGGCGACCTGGTAGAGCTCGCTTTGGTCGGTGATGTTGGTGGTGATTGCGTCGAAGGCTTCGTTGGCCCACCGGCTCGCGGTCTGCGGGGGTATGAGTTGCACGACGGCGCCGGCGAGTTTGGCGCCCAGGACCGCGGCCGCCGCCCACGGGTTGGCCATTCCGACGGTGGCCAGTTCGGCGATGGTGGCCGGGGTGAATACCGTCCGGGCAACGGTGATCACCGCGTTGAGGCCGATGCCGCCGAGTTTGAGTAGTGCGGCCAGCGCCTCGTGTGGTCCGGGCAGCTGGGCACCGGGGGCCGACGCTTCGGCCAGTCGTTGCCCGACCGTTTTTTGCGGGGAGTAGGACAGTGTGTCGAGGGTGGTGCCGGTCAGGTCCTCGTTGACCACGTTCACCGCGGTGGTGAACACCGTGGCCGAGAGTGCTTGCGAGATCGTGGATATCGCCGCGATCGGATCTCGCAGGTCCGAGCGGGCAGCGATATTGGCGACCGTGGCGGCCAGGGTTCCGCCGACCGGGGTGTCGCAGGTGGCATCACCGGGGACGCACAGATCGGCGACCCGCCCCGCTAATGTGCCGTAGTCGCTGGCCGGGCTGCCGGTGCCGATGCCGCCACCGGTCAGGGTCGGGGTGTGCAGGGATACCTGCGCGACCGCCTGTCCGGTCGTGCCCGGCGACGCCGCCGGGTGGGTGTCGCCGGGGCGGCCCGGCAGGATCGGGGTTCCCGCGGCGCGGCCGGGGTGGGCCAGCAGCGCGATGCCGGCGACCCGGTCGGCGGGCACGGTGGTGTCGCCGCGGCCGATGCGGTGGGCGAATTCCGAGACCGCGACCGCGCCTTGGGCATAACCGGCTGCGGCGATCTTGGTGTCCGGGCAGCGGTCCAAGACTTCACTCGCCCGGGTGAGCAGGTTGTCGGTTGCGGCGGCGGTGGCCTGTTCGTATGGCAGGGCGGTGCCGTGAGAGTCGTAACCGTACTGGATATAGGCGCGCTGGACGGTATCGCCGGAGCCGGCGAGCAGCGGCCCGAACACCCGCCCCAGCGCCCCGCTGTCGCTGTCGGTCGGCGCGTCGGGCGAGGATTCCTCGCCGCCCTGCACGCCGAGCACATACAGGTTTGGGCACCGCGCTCCGACAGCGTTCGGGTCGGTGGGGGCTGCCGACACCATCGTGGCGGTCGCAGTGACAGCGACCACCACGACCAGGACCGCGCGCAGCAGCATCCGGGACACAGTCACGACAAGTGCGACGGGACGCATAGGGTGTCACCTCTTTCCCAGGGATCAGACCGAAGGACGGCGGAGCTGTCCGGGCAGGTGGTTGAGGTCCTCGGCCAGTTGGTCGAGAGCGTCAGCGGTGCCGGCTGCGGCAGCACCGATGTGCCCGGTGGCGTACGCGCGCCAGGTCGCTTCCGCGCCGATGAGGCGGTACTCCGCGTAGAGCTGCTGTCCCATCCCCACCGGGATCAGCCCGTCGCTACTGCCGTGATAGAGATGCACCGGAACTCTTGGGACTTGGGCGCCGGTGGACTCGGCGGTCAGCACGAACTGCCACTGCGCGTCATTCCACGGGTCCGGCCGCATGCACCAAGCCGTCACACGCTGGTCGCGATAGCTCTTGAGGATCTCGCCGGCGTCCGATCCGGAGGCATTAGCCATCGCGGCAGTCCCAGCGCCGGTGAAGACACGGTCGACGCTCAAGTACGAGTACGCGCGGCTCAGACCGATCAGCCCGGCCAACACCAGCCCCGACCACGGTCCGCCATCGAGGCGGGCCGCCAAGCTTCCTGGGTCTGTGACGACCGCTCCCGCAGCCACCCCGCGCAGGTCCAAGGACGGGGCGTAGCGGGGCTGGGATTCCGCGGCCCACACAGCGGCCCGTCCGCCGTCGGCGTATCCCCAGATCACGCACGGTGCTCCAGCGGCGTCCAGGGCCGGGATCATGCGTGCGGCGCGGGCGAGGTCGAGCACGCTGTGGGCGACGTCGGTGCCAGCCAGGAACGTGTGGGGTCCCAGACCGCTCAAGCCCAGGCCCGGCCCGTCGGGCACCGCGACGATCCAGCCCCGCTCCAGCGCTGCGGCCACGGCCGGCAGGTCCGGGTCCGGTTGCGGATCGGTGAACAGCTGCGACGGTGCGCATCGGCCCCCCAGCCCGCGAAACGGTGGGCAGTACACCGCGACCGCGGAATCCGCGCCGGGTCTCGGTGGCGCAATGACAATGCCCGAGGCCGGGATCGGGGCGTGCCGCCCGGTATGGGTTGTATACACCACCTGCCATGCCTGATGGGGCCGGCCGAGCGTGGGCACGATAGTGGAGCGGTAGCGCAAGATCGCACCGGGCCGCGCTCCGGATCCGATGGCGGGGGCAGCATAAAACGCGTCAACAGGACGGTCGTCGAGGGTCATGGTCGGCTCCCTTGCAGATCGTGGGCCAGGGCGGTCAGCCACGCGATACCGGAATTCAGATGCCCGCCGACCGCGTAGTCGGTGTGGCGGGACACGGTGTCGCCGTAGCGGATCCACACCGCGGGGTCGAGCAGGGCGGCGTTGTCCGCGATCAGCTGTCCCCACGCCGCCGCCAGACCGGTGGCCAGCCCGGGCAGAGTGGTGACCGGGTTCGCCGCCACCGTGGCCACGACCGCACCCCAGCGGGTGTTCGCGGCCGCGGTGTCGGCCGGTGCAGGTTCGCGCTGGCGCGGGTCGGCGGAGTCGATCAGCCGCTGCGCCAACGTCTTTTCCGGCCGGAAGGTCACGGTGCCGTCGGCGAGGTGGATGTCGTGCAGCAGCACCGTGGTCCACGCCTGCCCCAGTGCGGTGGACAGGACCGCGCCCAGGGAGTTCACGGCGGCGATCGGGTCACGCAGGTCTGCTTGGGCCGCAATCAATGCTCCGAGGCTCAGTAGCGCTGCGTGGTCGGGGGCGGAGCACGCCAGGTCTCCCTCGATACAGATGTCGGCGACCCGGCCGGTCAGGGCGCCGTAACTGGTCGCGCCGCCAGCGATCCCGCCACCTTTGGGTGCTGCGGGGGCGAGCCGCACTGCTTCCACAGCGGCGCCGAGGGTGCCAGGGGCCGAGTCGGGTGTGGTTTGCCCGGGTCTGCCCGGGAACACCGGTGACCCGAGTGCGCGGTCCGGGTGCGCATACAGTGCGATCCCGGCGATCCGGTCGGCGGGCACCGGGCCCGATCCCGAGCCGATGTCGTGTGCGAGCCACGACAATGCTTGCGCGCCTTGGGAATATCCGACTCCGGCGAACATGGCGTCCGAGCAGGCGGCGGCGATCCGGCCGATTTCGGTGTCCAGGCGTTGGCGGGCTTCGGTCACCGAGACCGCATATGGTGCGGTGCCGCCGCCGGGTACCGCGCCCCCGAACCCTGCCGGGTACGGGATGTAGGTGCGGTCCACTGCCCCGGGGGCTGCGGCCAGGACGGGCGCGATCAGTGCCCCGATCACTCCGGTTTCGGTGTTCGGGTCCGCGGCCGGGGAGGACTGGCCGGTACCTTGCACGCCGAGGACGTGTAGTGGCGCACAGCCGCCGGCGGATTGCGCGGCAGCCGAGCCGGTTGCGGTGAGTACGGTGCACACTGCCACCGCTACGGTCGCCGCGGTCGCGACGCGAGCCTTGGTTGTCACGGCGGTCACGGCTGCCCGACCCCCACACCTGCCCCGAACCCGGCACCCACCGCGCCGGCCGCGACGGCACCGACCGCGGCAGCGGGGACACCGGCGACCACCGCGCCGATCGCGGCGCCGACCGCCGCGCCCAGTGCGGTGCCGGCGACGCCGGAGGTGACCGTGCCGACCACCGGAACCGGCACCAGCGTGCCGATCGCGGCGCCCACAATCCCACCGATCGTGCCGCCGATCAGACCGCCGACCACGGCACCGGCTGCGGCGGCAGGCACGCCCGCAACGGCGGCTCCGGCGGCGCCACCGACCGCGGCACCGGCCATGGTGGCACCCGAAACGCGGTCCGAACGCCCCGCGGGGATCCCGACCGAGTCCAGCGCGGTCGCGGCCTGGGCTTCCGCGTTCGCTGCGACATCGTTGATGGTGTCGCGGGCTTCCGGCGGCAGCCATTCCGGACTGGGCGCCTGCCATTGCCCGATTCGGATCGTGTTCTCCGGCGGTTCGATCGGCGCGACCGGCGGCACGGGTTCGGGCAGGTGCAGGTCCTCGACACGCACCGGTGCCACCGGTTCCTCCGGTGATGGTGCGGGCCGCGAGGGTGCGTTGCGCACCTCCGGTGGCTGCTCGTAATACACCGGCGGCTCCGGAGCCGGGGCGGACGCTGGTGGGGGTGGGGTGGAAGTGCCGGGCTGTTCAGGGCTGGTCACCCCAGGCTGGTCGGCGATCGCTGCGGGCTGATCGCCGGCGTGCGCGGTGCCGGTGGCGGCCAACGCGATCGCGATCGGGATCGTCCCGGCAAGCATGATCCGGCCGCCGCGGCGTGCTCGACCTCGACCGGGCTGGCGTTCAAGATGATCGGGGAGTTTCACAGGTTCGGACATGCCGAATGCACCCTTCGTCATGAAGGTAGAAAGGAATCAGGAAAGTGAATGGATGCGGGAAATGTCCCGCCGGGTACCTCCCGGCCGGGAAAAAGCCGGGAGGCCACTACTCGGGGAGCTTTCCGATTAAACGAATGACAAGATGAGCCACAGCGCTTGCGACGCGACCGTCAAACCATTCGACAGCAAGATCAAGCCGTCGTTTATCCAGCCCATCACAATGTTCGGATCCAAAGTTATTTTCCTTCCTGGACGTCGTACTGACATCACCATCCAAACCACCGAACATGTTGGCGCGCTATAGTTCAGGCTTTCCTATTTTTGCGTTCACGCAGCCCCGCGCGAAATCGATCTGCCCGAAATCCTGCGGTTTCAGGAAAAATCTCCACAACTTGAGGAAAATATAATTTCCAAGTGACATGCGGATTGGCACTGCCGAGGCAGGCACCCCGACAGGAAATGGCTATCTCACCGCGAACGATTCGTCCCAAACCCTCTTGCCGGTGTATACAGTCTCTGGTAGGAACTAAATCGACTCGGGGAGAAAGTCAACCGCGACTCCGCACACTGGTGACGGAGTCGCGAGAAGGGGGGGTTTCCGCGTTGCCTCGGAATCCCGCACGTCCACAGGCGTCCACACGGACGCTACGAATCGTTCCACCCACGTTAGGTGCTATGTGTCTCACCATTCGCAAAGCACGCAAGCTCAGTCGTAGCAACGCCTACGATATCCATGGCGTTAGCCAGTCCTATCTGTTCGATATCGAGCACGATATCCGCATACCGACCAGCGAGACATTGGATCGGCTGATCGACGCCTACGAACTCGACAACATGCAGTCGCAGTACCTGCACGAACTGCGCCGACCCGCGCAAGACCTGCCGGACATCGATCATCTCACCCGCCAGCTGCGGGGCCACCCCAGCCTGATACACCACATCGACCACCTCACCGCCAGCAAAGTGCCTGGCGCCTATGTGGGCCCACTGCACCACGTCTTGGCCTGCAACGATCTTTTCCACACCGCATGGCCCGGACTGGGGAAAGCCGATTCGGTGCTGTCCTGGATCTTCGGGGAGGCCGCGGCGCATTCCGCACCGGATCGCGACAGGGAAGCCGCGCAAACCGTCGCCATCACCAAAGTGCTGACCGGCCGCTACCGCACCAGCGCCCAAACACACGCGCTGCTGCAGCAACTCAGTCACCACGACGACTTCACCGACCGATGGAGATCGACCATCGACGTCGCCGACGGCCGATCCCCGGACGACCTGTTGTACCGGCGCCACCCCGAAACCGGCGAACCGCTCTCGTTCGCCATGACCATGAGCAAAGTCCACATCATCGACCACGTCTGGCTGATCACCCTTCTGCCCATCCCCCACCCGGGACCGGCGACCACCTGACCGTCACCGACTGTCGTTGTGCCCCAGGCCTCAAGAGTCACTGCCTGGGGCACAACACTTTCAGCCGGGGTGGCGGACTGCCGCGCACGCTCGATCTGATTCCCCGCCTCGCATCTCTGCACTAACGCACCGGACACCTCCATGCACGATGCGACAGGACGCGCCCATCTACGCCGCGCCGTGGTGTCGATCGTCGCTGCAACCGGATCCGACACCACACGGTCCACTACCACGAACTGGCGTGTCGAGCCCGCCGCTCCGCCGCTACCGGGCCCGGCACACTCCCAGGGAAACACAGCCATCGATCAGTTAACCCTCACCGGGCTTCACGATCCGAGTCGGTCCCGACCGGCATCGGCCGATCAGGCCTCACATCAGGGCTGATCGATCGGATTCCCGCTCATGAGGCGATACTCGGCCAGGCGGCAGGCCGTTCAGGCTACCCATAGAACACCGACCGATTTGTCCGCTTGCCGCTCCCCCCCAGGCCCCGCATATCAGCATGGACGCAATTCCTCGATCGCACTATTGCGCCGGTGCCACGAGAATTCTAACTGACTTCGACCGTACCCGGTCTACCTGCGTCGGCCGACAATCCCACGCCCTCGGCAACTTCACAACAAGCCGGCCTCCCACTTGCACAACGGAATTCGATTCTCCAGGCTTGGGCCAGCCACCAACAGTCTGTTTTCGGCATCGGTTCTAGCCGGGCGTATCTTGACGAAGCCGCGCTCCCGTGGCTATTTCGGGTTGTTCCGCGATCGATCCAGCTGACCACCACCGATGGTAGGCGGCCGACGGATCGGCCGTCGGCGCTTGTGAACCCGAGCGTGGCAAAGGGTTCGCCGGAAGTGCTGTCGCATAACGTCATCGGCGCAGGACGCGGCCGCGACCCCCTGGCAGGAGCGACTCGTCGCAGCGCACGATCAACTCCTCAGATGTAGGCGCCACCGTCACAGAACGCAACTCCCTCTCATCGAGGGTTGACGGCGATGGACCTGCAGCGCCACGGCGACCCGGTGGCGACCGAGCACCGACTGATGGCCGGCTCCTGCGGTGTACGTGGATCGGGTGCGGTCACCGCCCACTGCATCGCTGCGTGAACACCGCGCGGCCGGGACCAAATGGCCCTTACCTCCCACGTGACCCCGGGCGCGGTGACGCACGAGACAGCGGCAAGCCTGTCCCGATCCGGCCTGATCAAGGTCATGTGCGGTCTGCAAGGAGCGAATCAATCCCACCCAGGGCCATCACGCGACGAGTTTGTGGCAGGGCCGATGTCGTGCACGCCGGGGAAGGCCGCAGGCCACCGCTGTTGGGGAATTTCAATATGAAAAGCGAAGGCGGGCAACGTATTACGGTGCTCGCCCTCCCCTGATGGAAGGGCAAAACCCTGATGAAAAACAAGATGGCCTCTGCTCTGTCGTCGATGGACAAGCTGCTGCCGGGGCTGGAGGAAACGCTGGGCTGGCTGGGGGAGGTGTTCGAACGCATCGACTGGGCCGAGGAAGAGATCCAGGCGGCACAGAAACGCCACCCTGAACAGGCAACGCAGGTGTGGCACGGATTCTCGCTGCTGCAGCCCACTCATCAGCGCGTGGAGTACGAGCTGCTGTTCCGGGCACACTGCCGAGAAATCCTCGATCGGCTCGCGGCCGGCAAACCGACACAGCCGGGGACGGCGGCAGAAGTGTTGGCGGCGTTGTCAGAGGCGTCGATGCGGGCCCCGTTGAACACCGAATCGGTGGGCTTGTACTTCCGAATGTGGCGGGCGGCGGCGCTGCCGCCGCTGGAGGACAACGCCGGGCAGCTCGAGCACTACGAGGCGATCACCGGTTCCCGGATCGATGAGCTCGAGGCAGAGTCGCGGCATCGGTTGACGATGCCGGACCGCAGGTTAGGGGCGATCACGTGTGAGAGCCGGCATCACGGGGAGCCGGTAATGTGCGAGTTCGCGCTGGCAGCAATCGACGCGGCTTGAACCGGCCAGCAAGTAAGAGAAGGCCCTGCATCGGGGACTGAGCCGCCGCCACCGGCCTGCGCCACCACCAGACGTCGACCCGTGACCCTCACACGACACGCCGTGTCGCCGAAAATTCTGCCCGAATTGCCGGAGCCGCGCGCATGGAGTGTGACCTGCGATGACGGCATCACCGCCGCAGGGGATTCGCCGCAAGGTGCGTATCGGGGTGTCACGTCGGTACCACGGTTCGGGCTTTCATGGAGTCGGGACAGGTCAGTGGACAGCACGCAAAGGCGGCTGCCGCATGCAAACGATCCTGATTCCTTCTACCCACAGGCTCCGCGGAGCCGGTGGCCATCCCTGGTATCGAGTTGCTCGATGCCGCCGCGAGACCCGCTCCGTGACGGTCGGTCCGATCGACGGCGCTCGCAGTGTCCTCCGTCTCGCCCACTACGGTGACGGCCTCATCCGGCCACTGGCTGCGCCGCAGCCTCGGCCGGTGCACATAGCATCGCCCGCCGCGATGCCGGGACACCCACAGTCGTGGAATCCATTCACCACCAGGGACATTCGGCAGGGCGTAGCCCGGACGAGCTCGGTAGGCGGTCCGCGATGACCGAGCATCCGTTCATGACCGTCCAGGAAGCCGCAGACGCCCTGCGAGTCTCCCGCTACAGCATCTATCAGCTGATCTGGTCGAACAAGCTGCACTCGGTCACAGTCGGTCGCTCGCGCCGGATCGTCCGTGCCTCATTCGACGCCTACCTCGCCGATCTGATCGAAAGGGAACAATAATGTCCAAAAATAACCCGGCCCGCCGCCGGAAGAACCCGAACGGCTCCGGCAACATCAGTGTCCGCGCCGACGGCCTTTACGAGCTGAAGCTGTTCGTCAACGCCGCCGACGGCACCCGTAAACGCATCAGCATCTACGGCGCCACCTGGGAAGAGGCCGATGCCGAACGCACCCGTCTCAAGGAGATGGAACGCCAAGGTATCCCGGTGGAGATCACCACGATGACCGTCGCAGAGTACATGTCCTACTGGCTCGAGGAGGTCGTCGGACCGTCGATCCGCCGCACCACCTACGCCACCTACCGAGGCGATATCCGCCTGCACATCGCGCCCGCCCTGGGGAAGCGCAAACTCAAAGCACTGAGCGCGCAGCATGTCCGCACCTTCATCAACGGCCTGCGGACGCGGTGCCAGTGCTGCGCCCAGGGCAAGGACGCCGCCCGCCGCAAACCCCGCTGCTGCGCCAAACAGAGCGCCGATTGCTGCGGTGATGTGCTATCGATCAGCTCGATCCGGCACGTCCTGCGGGTGCTGCGGGCCGCGCTGCAAGACGCGGTCGACGACGAGGTCCTCGCCCGCAACGTGGCCCGATCGGTGCACGTCTCCGGCGGAGCCAAGTCTGCGGGCCGCCGGTTCACCCGGGCCGAGGCCATCCACTTCCTGGCCGCCGCCGCAGAACACCGCCTGCACGCCTTGTGGGCCGTGGCGCTGGCTCTCGGGTTGCGGCGCGGGGAAGCACTGGGCCTGGCCTGGGACGACGTGGATCTGGCCGGTGGGCGGATCACAATCCGACAGGCTCTGCAACGCGTCGATGGGCGTCTGCAGCTCACCCCGGTCAAGACCGACGGCTCCAACACCACACTGCCGCTACCGTCGCCTCTGGTTCCAATCTTGCGCGAGCACCAGCGCATCCAGGGCGAGCAGCGGTTCGCCGCCGGCGACGAGTGGCGCGACTCCGGGCTGGTGTTCACCACCGCGGTCGGCGGCCCCATCGAGCCCCGCAACGTCAACCGCATGTTCGCGCGTCTGTGTGAGCAGGCCGGGCTCCCGCGCCTACGGGTGCACGATCTGCGGCACTCCTGCGCCACCCTGTTGTTCACCATGGGCGTGGATGCAGCGACGGTTCAGCGGATCCTCCGGCACAGCTCGATCGGCGTGACGATAAACACATACACAGAGGTGATCGAGCAAGTGCAACGCAAGGCTGTCGACGAGCTGAATCCCCTGTTCAGGGACTCTCACGACGGATCTGCCGGATATGCGGAATAGCCCGTTGTCGTAGTTCGTGTCGTAAATCCGGGTTATTTCATCATGCCAATAATGCATAACCCTTGGTGGAGCTAAGGGGACTCGAACCCCTGACCCCCACACTGCCAGTGTGGTGCGCTACCAGCTGCGCCATAGCCCCGGATAGTTGCCGCCGGTTCCCCGGCTGCCTGAACGAAGTTACACCACCCGGACACCAGGAACCAAATCGCCTGGATTCCGGGTGAACGCCGAGGTCACGGCGCCAGCTGCTGGACCCAGTCCGGTTCGTTGACGTCGATCTTGGTAGCGACATCGAACACACTGGGGGTGGCCGCGGCGCCGTCGAGGGCCGCCGTCAGGTCGTCGAGGGTGGCGGCGGCCTGATCGGCCACCTGACCGCGGCGAGCGCCGGAGGTGATGCATTCGCGGGCGGGTTCGGTGGCGCCGGATTCGGTCGCGATGGTGAGCAGTTCGTCGTCGCTGAGCTCGGAGCCCTCGTCCGGTTGGCGGGTGGTGAACAGCGTCTCGTGAAACTTCGAGTAGGTGACGCCGGAACCGGTATCCGCTACACACTGGAGGGCGGCGATCGCGCGCGTGGAGTAGTCGCCGCTGGAGGATTTGGGGTCGAGGAAATTGACGAACCGGTAGCGGATGGCGAGTTTGCCCTCGTCCAGATTCTGCGCGAGTTCCTGTCCGTAGAGGGTTTCCAGGGTGCCGCAGGACGGGCACATCGGGTCCTCGTAGATCTCGATCGTCTTGGGCGCCTCCGGGGTGCCGAGCCGGACACCACCGTCGCTCTGCAGGGCGGCGGTCACCGCGTCGTTGCGCACCGAACCGTAGCCGCCGTTGCGCACCTGGGCTTCCTCGCGACTACCCCAGCGGTAGGCGAAGACGACGATCAGCGCGATCAGGACCAGGGCCAACGCGCCGAGGGCGTAGGTGGTCCGGTTGGACATCGGCCGCGGCGTGTAGTCGGACGGCGAGTTGCTCACGCGACCACTCTGCCGCATCCGGGCGAACCGGTCACGTGCGAATCCCGTGGGCGCGGGTCAGGGGCGGTTTTCCGAGCGGCTTCCGAGACCCGCGGAGCCCGGGAAGCCCGCGGTCGTCTCCGTGATGCCGGCATTGTCGTCCGCGGTCCCGGGTACGGAACCACCGGGACTCGCGGCGGCACTGTCCGGCTCCGCGGTGGCGGGGGCACGGTCCATCGGTTCGGGCACGATCAGCCAGGCCACGGCGGCGATCGCGAGCAGCGACCCGGTGACGGCGAGACCGGCACCATAGGACAGCCGCTGCGCGATCGCGCCGACCACGATGGGCCCCAGGACCGTCCCCAGGTCCTGGGACATCTGGAATCCGGCGAGCATGGTGCCGCCGCGGGCGCGGTTGCCGATGATATCGCCGACGGCGGCCTGTTGGGCCGGAGTGAACAGACCGGACCCGATACCGGCGACGAACGAGGTGACCAGGAGCCAGGTGAAGGTGGGCGCCAGGCCGAGGCCGGTGGTGCCGACCGCGCACACCAGCGCGCCGGAGATCAGCAGCGGGCGGCGGCCGTAGCGGTCGGACAGCCGTCCGGAGAAGAACAGCACCGTCGCGTTACCGGCCGCGAACACGGTGAGCGCGACACCGGCCATCCCGGACGACTGACCCAGCACTTCGACCACCAGCAGTGGGACGAGCGCCATGCGGACCCCGAACACCGCGGCTCCGCTCGCGAAATTGGAGAACAGTGCCGCCCGGTACTCGGGACGCGCGAGCCCCTGCCGGAAACTGACGGTGGCGATATCACGGCCGGTATCGGATTCGGCGATATGAGAATCGCGCAGGTTGAAGTAGACGACCGCGACGGCGAGCAGCAGCGCCACGGCGTAGATGAGGAACGGGGCGCGCAGACCGAAGCCGGCCAGCGCGCCACCGATCAGCGGGCCGGACAGGCCGCCGATGAGAAAACAGGTGGACCACAGCCCGGTGACCCGTCCCCGTTCGGTCGGCGGGGAGAGCCGGATCACCAGCGCCATCGACGAGACGGTGAACATGGTGGACCCGACCCCGCCCAGCGAGCGCAACACCATCAGCTGCCAGTAGGTCTGCGCGAAGGCGCTCGCACCGGTGGAGATCGCCACGATGAGCAGGCCGACCAGATAGATCCGCCGCTCCCCCAGCAGTTGCACGAGCCGGCCGCTGACCGGCGCGAACAGCAGCCGCATGGCGGCGAAGGCGCTCACGATGGCGGACGCGGCCGCCACGCCCACCCCGAAGCTGAGCGCGAACTGCGGCAGCACCGGGGACACCAGGCCGAACCCCATGGCGATACAGAAGGCGGCGCCGACCAGCACCCATATCTCGCTGGGTAGCGGGGGCTTGCCCGAGGTGTTCGGGGGCCGGCGAGCCGTGAGCAGACGCCGGAGTCCCGGCCTTCGCACCCCGACCCGTCCGCCCGTTCCGTGCGCATTCCCGGATCCGGGTCGATCATCTGCCAGGGCCTCACCACTCACCCCGGCAGTCAACGCCGCGGTGGACCCGACAATTCCCGCGCCGGCGTGGGGTTCACCGAGGCCGGGCCGCTACCCGTCGGCCAGAACCCGCCCGACCATCTCCCGGGCCGCCTCCTGCACCCGCGCGAGGTGTTCGGCGCCGTGGAAGGACTCGGCGTAGATCTTGTACTTGTTCTCGGTGCCCGACGGCCGCGCGGCGAACCAGGCGTTCTCGGTGCTCACCTTGAGTCCGCCCAGCGCGGCGCCGTTGCCCCGGGCCCGGGTGGCGATCTCGGTGACGGGTTCGCCCGCGATCTCGTCGCCGGTCACCTGCTCGGGGCTGAGACCGGCGAGCAGTTTCTTCTGCGCGGGGTCGGCGGGAGCATCGATCCGGGCGTAGGCGGGGCTGCCGTAGCGGCGTTCCAGTTCGTGGTAGCGGGTCGAGGGGCTCTGCCCGGTGACCGCGGCCATCTCGGCGGCCAGCAGAGCCAGCAGGATGCCGTCCTTCTCGGTGGTCCACACGGTGCCGTCCATCCGGAGGAACGACGCGCCCGCGCTCTCCTCACCGCCGAACGCGAGACTGCCGCTGAACAGTCCCGGGACGAACCATTTGAACCCGACCGGCACCTCGTACACGTCGCGGCCCAGCACACTCACCACCCGGTCGATCATCGAGGAGGTGACCGCGGTTTTGCCGATCTTGGTGAGCGCGTCCCAGCCCCGTCGGTTGGCGACCAGGTATTCGATGGCCACCGCGAGGAAGTGGTTCGGGTTCATCAGGCCGCCGTCGGGAGTGACGATGCCGTGTCGGTCGGCGTCGGCGTCGTTGCCGGTGGAGATGTCGTAGTCGTCGCGGATCGCCACCAGCGAGGCCATGGCGTGCGGGGACGAGGGATCCATCCGGATCTGACCGTCGCTGTCGAGCGTCATGAACCGCCAGGTGGGATCCACGCTCGGATTCACCACTTCCAGATCGAGGTCGTAGCGCTGCCCGATCTCCTCCCAGTAGTCGACGCTGGCACCGCCCATGGGGTCGGCGCCGAGCCGGATCCCGGCGCCGCGGACGGCGTCGAGGTTCAGTACCGCGGGTAGGTCGGCGATGTAGTGGTCGAGGTAGTCGTAGCGCTGCACCGAGTCCATCGCCCGGGTGAGCGGAGCGCGCTTCACCTCGGCCAGCCCGCCGCGCAGCAGTTCGTTGGCGCGCTCGGCGATGCTGTCGGTGGCGCCGGTATCGGCCGGGCCGCCGTGCGGGGGGTTGTATTTGATGCCGCCGTCGCGCGGCGGGTTGTGGGACGGGGTCACCACGATGCCGTCGGCCTGGGCCCGGGCGCCGTTCCGATTGTGGCGTACCACCGCATGACTCAGTGCGGGGGTCGGAGTGTAGCGGCCGCGGGAATCGACCACGGCGCCGATATCGTTGCCGGCCAGCACTTCCAGGACCGTGGTCCACGCGGGTTCGGACAGCGCGTGGGTGTCGCGGGCGAGATAGACCGGGCCGGCGATGCCCCGGGTCGCCCGGTATTCGACGACGGCCTGGGTGATGGCCAGGATATGCGCCTCGTTGAAGGTGCCGTCCAGACTCGAACCGCGGTGCCCGGAAGTACCGAAGATCACCCGCTGAGTGGGTTCGGCCGGGTCGGGCACCCGGCTGTAGTACGCGGTCACCAGCCCCGGAACATCCACCAGATCGCCGGGGCGGGCGGGCCGTCCGGCTCGATTGTGGGCCATGCTCGGGTCTCCCTTCGTGGTCGGCCGCACGCGGCTGGTCATCGTGATCACCGGAACGGCCCCGCGGCCGCGTCCGGTGCTCCGGACCTTCCCGACACCATCATGACCCGACCCCTCTCGCTCGTACCGTACTGCGTTCAGCTCGTGCCGTACTGCGTTGCCACGCCGTGCCTTCCGGCCATCTCGCGGGCGGCCGGGCCGGGCCGCGACGACAGCAGGATCGGCACACCACCATTCGGCGCGGCCCCCACACCGGCGGCTACCGGTCCGAGCAGTGTACGAACCCGGCCGGGGTGGCCGGAAAAGGGTGGTGAACCCCGCCGCTCACCGGCGACCGGACGGCGGGTCCGAGATGGACCTCGATGCCGGTGACCAGCAACTACTGTCCTATCGGGAGAAGGGGGCCGGCCGCGGGGGAACCGCCGAATACGCGGCCTCGCAAGTGGTCCCGAGTCCGCCGGGGCCGGGGTGGGGACCGTCTACCGGAGATTCGCCAACCAGCAGGCCAAGGCCGCCGAATCGGATCCGATGCCGATCCGCCGACGCCGACCCCGCGGGTCGATTTCTCCGCGCTTCTTCCCCATCGACCGCACTCTTCCCTTAGAGTTGGACGCGTGACCAAGTTATGGGTGAACTGGGCCGGTGATCAGCAGTGCACACCGGCTCGCCTGTGCGCGCCGCGCGATCAGGCGGAACTGTCCGCCGAACTCGCGCGTGCGGCCGAGGCCGGGCACCGGGTCCGCGTCGCGGGCTCGGGTCACTCGTTCACCGACACCTGCCTCACCGACGGCGTCCTGCTCGACCTGTCCCGGATGAACCGCGTCCTCGAGGCGGACCCGGCGACCGGGCTGGCCCGGGTGCAGGCGGGGACTACCCTGGCGGCACTCAACGCCCGGCTCGACGAGTACGGCCTGGCGTTTCCCAATCTGGGCGATATCGATGCCCAGACCATCGCGGGCGCCACCGCC
This sequence comes from Nocardia sp. NPDC050799, assembly GCF_040654015.1. Taxonomy (NCBI): domain Bacteria; kingdom Bacillati; phylum Actinomycetota; class Actinomycetes; order Mycobacteriales; family Nocardiaceae; genus Nocardia; species Nocardia sp. NPDC050799. The sequence goes on along the minus strand of NZ_JBFAHF010000023.1, from coordinate 94,772 downwards.
ACCGGTACCCACGGCACCGGCGGCCGGCTGCCCAATATCTCCGCCGCCCTGCACGCGGTGGAACTGATGACCGCCGACGGCCATATCGTCGAACTGACCGAGGAGTCCGACCCGCGGGCCTGGCGCGCCGCCCGGGTCGGACTGGGCGCCCTGGGCGTGGTGACCGCGTTCACCCTGAAACTCGTCCCCTCGTTCGTCCTCGAAGGCGTCGAACGTCCGGTCCCGGTCGACGAGGTACTGGCCGACCTGGACTCCTATATCGATGGCAACGACCATTTCGAGTTCTACATGTTCGCGCACAGCCCGATCGCCATGACCAAGCGCAACAACCGCGTCGATCTCCCCGCCGCGCCGCGACCCGAACCGGTGGACTGGTTCGCCGATATCCTGCTGTCCAACCACGCCTTCGACGCGCTGTGCCGGCTCGCCCGCCGCCGGCCCGGGCTCATTCCGTGGATCCAGCGCGGGGCCGCCTACGCGGGCAGCTACCGCCGCCAGGTCGATCGGTCCTACCGGGTCTTCACCAGCCCCAGGCTGTTCCGCTTCACCGAAATGGAATACGCGATCCCGCGCGAGCATTCGATCGCGGCGATCCGGGAGATCAGGGAGACAGCGCGGGGTTTCGACAGCCCGATGCCGATCGAGGTGCGCTGGGTGGCGGGTGACGACGCGTTCCTCTCACCCGCGGGCGGGCGCGCCACCTGCTATATCGCGGTGCACCAGTACCAGGGCATGGACCATGAGCCGTTCTTCCGCGCGTGCGAAGCGGTTTTCGACCGCTACGACGGCCGCCCGCACTGGGGCAAACGCCACTATCAGACAGCGGAGACACTGCGCGGCCGCTACCCCGACTGGGACCGGTTCGCGGCGGTGCGCCGCCACTACGACCCCGACGGCCGGTTCGCCAACGCCTACCTGGACCGAGTCCTCGGCCCGGTGTCAGCGACCGAGGATGCGGTCGACCAATTCGGGTAGCGCGGTGCCGATCGGTTCGCGCACAACCTCGGTCGCGAGCGCATCGTAGGGTGTGGGTTCGGCATTGACGATGATGAGATCGGCGCCGGCCGATACCGCGCGCCCGCACAGTGAGGCCGCCGGCTCCACCTGCAACGAGGTACCGACCACCAGGAAGATCTCGGCCGTCTCGGCGGCCAGCGTCGCTTTGATCAGGGTGCGGTGATCGAGGGCCTGGCCGAACATGATGACATCGGCCTTGAGGACTCCCGCACATTTCGGGCAGGGCGGGTCCGCTTCGCCGTTCGCCACCCGCTCCAGCGTGGCGGCCATGGTGGCGGTGTAGTCGCACTGCACACAGACCACGTCGAACATGTTGCCGTGGATCTCCACCACCCGCTGCGGGGCGGATCCGGCACGCTGATGCAGCCTGTCGATGTTCTGGGTGACGATGGTGAGCGCCCGCCCCGCTCGTTCGAGATCCACCAGGGCGCGGTGGGCGCCGTTCGGTTCGGCCGCCCACGCGGGATTGTCCCGGCGGGCTAGCCAGGATTTCTCGCGCAGCGCCGGATCGGCCAGGTAGTGGTCGTAGGTCGACAGCAGTTCGGCGATGGGATCTTCGGTCCAGACCCCGCGCGGCCCGCGAAAGTCGGGGATTCCGCTGTCGGTGGAGATTCCGGCGCCGGTCAGTGCGGCGATCCGGCCGGTGCGGGCGTACCAGTCGGTCACCGCCCCGCCTCCGGCCCGCCGCGCGCCGCGCGGGGCAGCGCCACCCGAGGGGTTGGATTGCACATGCCACGAGCTTAGGAGGCCCGCACCGCGCAAGGGATGCGACGGTCTTCGAACAGACTACAGTTAATTATTAGCAAGCAGTTTGCTGCATTTCTCTTCGGCTTCTGAACCCCGAGAAATCTTCCGGTCGCGATAATCGGCCATAAACCGACCACAGGTCTTTTAACAGGCATCTTTACCGGAAAGATCACGAGCTCATCGCACGATTACACGATGTCGATGGCCTCGCCGTGATGGCAATCTCTCGATTTGCTGAGTGGTATCCAGGAGGAGATTTCTCCGTTACTGTGAACACATCCACACCGCCACCGAAACGGAGGTTCTGCCATGGCTCGCCACCGCATTCCCCGTCCGGCAGACCCGCGGGACGGATACCATATTCCGAGCGAATACGGGAGTCACGGTTTGGTAACCCACGCCGCCGGGTATACGGAAGATATGACAGCACTGCGTAACCGACCCACCCGGATCGCCGGTATGGAATGGGGCACCGCACTGCTGGCCCTCGCCACGTGCCTCATTTTCAGCACCAGTATCGCCGCTCTCACCCAATCCTTCGCGACCGCACTGGTCGCCACCGCCAGCATTCTCATCGGCCTCGGCATCACGCTACGGATCCTCAGATAAGCTCGGCCACCCGAATTCGCGTGCCCCGCCCGCGAATATCTGCCCGCACGGCTAGTCTGCGAGCATGGTATCCGGGGACGGGTCCGACGACTCCATCGGCGGAGACGGGGGTGGCTCCCCCGGCGAACCGGCAGACGGTCCACCGCGGAGCCGGAGCGCGGACCCGGCGGTGGAGAGCAGCTGGCTCGATCGTCGAGTCCGGCCGCAGCCCGCCGGCCGGCCCCGGATCTCCACCGTCCTGCTGGTCCTCGGCTTCGCCGCCGTGTTCGTTCTGTATCTGATCCTGCAACCCGGCTGACCAGCGGCCGGGAATAATCCGGTTGGCGCGGCCGCTTAAGGTTGTCGTTATGAAGGAGAACGGGCGCAAGGTCATCGCGACCAACCGCCGGGCACGGCACAACTACACGATCCTGGACACCTACGAGGCCGGGATCGCGCTGGTCGGTACCGAGGTCAAGAGTCTGCGTGAGAGCAAGGCCTCACTGGTGGACGCCTTCGCGACCGTGGACAACGGCGAAGTGTGGCTGCGGGGTCTGCACATCCCCGAGTTCAGCCACGGCACCTGGACCAACCACGCCCCGCGCCGGGTCCGGAAATTGCTACTGCACAAACGGGAGATCGAACGCCTGGTCGGCAAATCGCGCGAGGGCAATCAAACCCTTGTCCCGCTGTCGATGTACTTCTCCGACGGGAAGGTGAAGGTGGAACTCGCCCTCGCCAAGGGTAAGCAGGACTACGACAAACGGCAGGATCTGGCCCGGCGAACCGCCGAGCGCGAGGTCACCCGCGAGCTCGGCCGCCGCATCAAGGGGATGAGCTGAGCAGCCCCGGCGGCGCCGGGAAAAGGGAATGAACCACGGTGGGTCAGGTGTTAACATGACTAGCCCGGCAAGGTGCCGGGACGTACGGGGCTGAACGGTTTCGACTGCGTACGTAGATTCAGGGGAAGCGTGTCGGTGCAGGCAAGAGACCACCGTAAGCGTCGTTGCAACCAATTAAGCGCCGATTCCAATCAGCGCGAGTACGCTCTCGCTGCCTAAGCGATAGCGTCTCTGTCGGCCCGAGGTTCGCCCTCGGCTTCGGTGCCGGCATCAGCTAGAGGGCTCACCGCGCGACTCGGTCGCGGAGTAGTGCGGGACATCTAACAGCGACTGGGATCGTCATCCCGGCTTGTTCGCGAGACCGGGAGATCCGAGTAGAGGCACAGCGAACTGCACACGGAGAAGCCTTGATGAAGCGGCGGAGGACCCGGGTTCGATTCCCGGCAGCTCCACGGAAGGCCCGCAGGTCACCGACCTGCGGGTCTTTTCTTTCGGCGGATCGTTTCCCGGCTCCGAGTGACTCGCTCACCCGGACGGCCGCGGCGACACCGGCGGATACGCGCGGCACTGCCGTGGTCGATATCCGCCGTGTGGTCGGCGGTCAGGACGTGTACCCACCACTGGCGGGTACACCGTGCGGCCGGATTGATCCGGCAGTGACAGCACGGCCTGGAGCGCCGCGATGCGGTGCGCGTCGAAGATTTCGACGCGAGGTTCCCGGGCCTGCTGAACCTGGTCGCGGACTGGGAGCCGCCGAACCGACCGCGCAAGAATTCCTGTTACCCGTCTTTTCTGTAACTCATCGTCCCACTAATGTGTATCATCACAGGTGCCGGTGAACCGCCCGCCGCGACGCGTCGCCGCTGGTACCGGTGACGATCGAGGAGGATCGATGAGGCTGTTCGGCAATGCCGCCCCCACCCGGGCGACCGATCCGGGAGACGTCGCATTGCACGCACGCGATGTCCGCTTCGACTGGGCCGAGATCCCGCTGCACTGGATGGCCGCCGAACCCATCGCCTCCCACGTGATGAACTCGCTCAACCTCCTGCTGCCCGAAGGCGAACGCAACTTCCTGACCACTTTCGGCGCGGCCCTCCCGTTCGTGCGGGACGAGAAACTGCGCGAGGACATGCTCGGCTTCATCGGCCAGGAATCGATGCACGCCGAAACCCACGCCGGCTCCCACGACATGCTGCTCACCGCCAACGGTATCGATCCGCGGCCGTTCCTGCGGCAGGCGGAATACCTCTTCCGCAAGACCGTCGGCCCCCGGCAGAGCACCGGGACGCGGGCCGGGCGGCAGCAACTGGTCGACCGGCTCGGAGTCATCGCCTCGCTGGAACACTTCTTCGCGTTCCTCGGCGATTGGGTGCTCAACAGCGATCTGGAACAGTTCGACGCCGACCCGCGCATGCTCGATCTGTACCGCTGGCACGGCGCCGAAGAAGTGGAACACCGCAATGTGGCCCACGATGTCGCCGAATACTTCGGCGTGGGCTATTTCCGGCGCGGCGCACTGATGCTGCTGGTCTTCCCGTCGTTCCTGGTACTGCTGGTGCGCGGCACGAAATACCTGGTGCGCCGGGACCCGTCCCTGCCCGATCTGGGCTATCCGCGGCTACTGCTGCGGATCTTCGGCGCGATGCGGCGTGGTGCGCTGCCCGGTGTTCCCGCTCTGCTGATCAGTGCGCTGTCGACGTTCCGGCCGGGGTACAGCCCGGAATCGGTCGGGTCCACCGCGCAGGCGATCGCCTATCTGGCGCAGTCCCCGGCCGCCCGGGCGGCCTCGTGACCCTCGCCGACCCCCATCCGGGGACGTCGCTTCCGCTGCCGGCCGATCTGTACGGCAGACCGCGCCGCGACCGGACCCTGCGCCTGCTCGACGCCGTGGTGGACGCCCGCATGCGCTGGACCGCCCTCACCAATCGGCGCGAGCCGACCCCGCGCGCGGACGACGGGCGGATCGGTGTCCGCGTCGTCGAGCGGCGGATCCGCGCGCACGACAACGAGGTGGTGAGTCTGCGGCTGGCCGCGGCCGACGGCCGGGACCTGCCGAGATGGCGGCCGGGCGCACATCTGGACGTGGAACTGCCCTCCGGGCGGCTGCGCCAGTACTCGCTGTGCGGGGACCCGGCCGATACCCGCACCTACCGCATCGCGGTCCGGCGCATCCCCGGCGGCGGCGGAGGCTCCGCGGAGGTGCACCGGGCGTTGACCGTCGGGTCCGCGATGACGGTGCGGGGCCCGCGTAATGCGTTCCCGTTCGCGGTACCGGGCCACGGATCTCCGGCCACCCGGCTGCGTTTCGTGGTCGGAGGTATCGGTATCACCCCGATCCTGCCCATGATCCGACTGGCCGATTCCCTCGGCATCGACTGGACCGCGGTGTACACCGGACGTGCCCGCGAGACCCTGCCCTTCCTCGACGAAGTCGAGCGCTTCGGCGGCCGGGTCACCGTGCGCACCGACGACCGGTCCGGGCTGCCGACCGGCGCCGAACTGGTGGACGGCGTGCGCCGGGGTACCGCGGTGTACTGCTGCGGTCCGGCACCGATGGTCGGCGCGGTCGCCACGGCCCTGCGCGGGATCTCCGGTGTGGAACTGCATTCCGAACGGTTCTCGGCACCGCCGATCGTGGACGGTGTGCCGTTCGAGATCGAATTGGCCCGTAGCGGTGAGGTACTCGCTGTCCCGGCCGACCGGTCCGCCCTGGACGTACTGCTGGCGCACCGTCCCGACCAGCCGTATTCGTGCCGCCAGGGTTTCTGCCGTACCTGCCGGGTACGGGTCCTGGCCGGTGCACCCGACCACCGCGATTCCGTCCTGACCCCGGCCGAGCGTGCCGCCGGTGATCTGCTGGCGTGCGTATCGCGCTGTGCGGGTGACCGTCTGGTACTCGACCTCTAGATCCCGTGAGCACCGAGGAGTAAAGCGTGACCGAATCCGGCAACGAACCCATCGCGACCCGGCGCACGGTGCGCAGCGGCACCTTCGACCTCGCGGTCTACGAATACGGTGACCCCGCCGCCGAAACCGTGGTGCTGGTACACGGCTGGCCCGATACCAGCCACCTCTGGCACGGGGTGATCCCACTGCTGGCCGCGCGTTTCCACGTGGTGGCCTACGACACCCGCGGTCACGGGGCCTCGACCCGCACCGGCCGGGTCGCCGATTTCCGGCTCGCGGAACTGGCCGCGGACTTTTTCGCGGTCGCCGACGCGGTCGGCCCCGACCGGCCGGTCCACGTCCTCGCGCACGACTGGGGGTCGGTCCAGGTCTGGGAGGCGGTCTGCGAGCCGCGGGCGGCCGGGCGCATCGCCTCGTTCACCTCGGTCTCCGGCCCCAACCTCGACCACCTGGGCAAATGGGTACGCGACCGGCTCGGCCGGCCCAGCCCGCGCAATATCTGGCAGCCGTTCACCCAGTTGCTGTCCTCAGCCTATACCGGGTTCTTCATGACACCCGGTCTGCCGCGGCTGGCGTTCGGCCTGCTCGCCACCGAGCACCGCTGGCGCCGGATCATCCAGCTCATGAACGACACCGCACCCTCGACGATCTTCTTCGCCCCGACACTGAAGCGGGATATGGTCGACGGTCTGCTCATCTACCGGGCGAATATCCTCGCGCACCTGCTGAACCCGCGCGAACGGACCACCGACGTACCGGTCCAGCTCATCGTCGCCGGTCGCGATATCGCGGTGCGGCCCGCCGGTTACGACGATACGGGCCGGTGGGTCTCGCGGTTGTGGCGCCGCGATGTACCGGCCGGGCACTGGATGCCGTTCTCCCATCCGGAGCTGTTGGCCACCGCCACCACGGAATTCGTGGACGCGCTGCGCAACGGCGAGGTCGCCGCGGGAGTCACCGCGCCGCGGGCCGACGGGCAGCCGTCCCGCCGGCTGCGGGCGGTCCGGCATACCGGCACCGACTGATCTCCGCCGGGCCGCTCACGGCGCGGCGGGTCGCCGAGTGGCACGACGGAAACGTTCGCCCCAGACCCGGATGTGTTCGACCAGTTCCGGGGGTTCCAGCACCTGGAACTCGGCATCGAGCGATCCCAGTGTCAGGGCGGGCCAGTCCAGCGAGTCGGTGGTCATGGCGATCCGGCAGCGGCCCGCGTCGATCGCCTCGACACTGCCCCAGCGTCCGAGACGCTGCCGGACCGACTCCGCCGGGGCTTCGACCAGCGCTTCGATCCGATACAGATGCGGCATATTGTCCACGCCGGAACGGACGAACTCCGCGGCATCCGCGGTGGGCAGTTCCCGGGGGCGGAAACGTGCTCCGTCGCCTGCCGGGTCGGTGAGCCGGTCGACCCGGAAGCTGCGCCAATCGTGGCGGGTCAGGTCGAACGCCACCAGATACCAGCGCCGGCCCAGCGCGACCAGGCGGTGCGGTTCGACGTGCCGTTCACTGCGGCGGCCGTCGGCGGCGGTGTAGGTGAAACGCAACCGCTCACTGTCTCGGCAGGTCAGGGCCACCGCGGCGAGCGCCGACAGATCGAGGGCGGCAGCGGAACGGCCGCCCTCCCAGTCCGCGGGCACCGTCATGGCCCGGATCGCCTCCACCCGCTTGCGCAGCCGGGGCGGCATCACCTGCACCACCTTCGCCAACGCGCGCACCGAGGACTCCGCAACGCCCTCCACCATGCCCTGCATCGCGAACTGCAGCCCGACCACGAGTGCTACGGCTTCGTCGTCGTCGACCATCAGCGGCGGCAGCGCCGCCCCCGCGGCGAGCTGGTAGCCGCCGTCGACACCGCGTTGCGCTTCCACCGGATACCCCAGGTCGCGCAGCCGGTCGATATCGCGCCGCAGGGTCCGCGGCGAAACTCCCAGCCGCTGCGCCAGCTCGGTGCCGGGCCAGTATTTGTGGGTCTGCAGCAGCGACAGCAGGCGCAGCGTCCGCGTGCTCGTATTGGCCATATCGTCGATTGTTCTCGAATTGCGGTCGATTAGTGGCCGCTGCCCTGGGAAACCGCCCTCAGGGCCACGGATTCGCCGCGGTTCCGGCCGCCCGCGCCCCGGCTAGAGCGTTCCGAGCGCCCGCAGTGATACGCCGGTGATGGTGTCGGCGAAGATCGAGCCGTCGGCGTGCTTCCGGCCGTAGACGATGATCGGGGCGCCCTCGGCGATTGCCTCGATGGTGGTGGCGATCAGCACGTAGACCTTGGTGTGGTCGTCGGTGTGCACCACGACCTCGGAGTAGCTGATCTCGCTCTTCACAGTGAGGGTGGTGCCGTCGTTGGTCAGCACCTTCCCCCATACGAAACCAACCCCGACATCGGGAGATTTCGCAGTCGGCGCCTCGCTCTCGCGGGGTGCCATGGTCGAGGCGGCGATGGCCCCGTTCGGGGCGGCGGCCTGGTCGGTATCGGTCGTCCGCCCGAGGTAGAAGAACCCCACGGCGAGCAGCACAGCCATGCCGAGACACAGGCCGAGCAGCGCGTGACCCCCGGCCGGAAGCAATGCCGGCGCTTCGGCCTCCGGTATGTCCCACTCCGGATTCGCGGGCTCAGGCGGCAGGCCCGCGTAATGGGCCCCCTGCGCGCTCGCCGCCGGGGGCGCCGCTATACGTGCCGAGTGCGCCGCCGGCGGATCGGGCACAACCCACCGCCGCCCGCCGTCGTCGACAGCGGGCTCCGCGGGCCGGTACCTCTCCGGTGCGGGCCCGGCGGGAAGATTCGTGGGCTCATATCCTTTTGGATAGGGTTCCGGTCGCCCGGGTGCCGAAGGTGATCCACTCGACGCGGCGGCCTGCCCGCGGCCGGGCGGACACTCGGATAGATCGTCCTCGCTGTCGGACTCGACATCCTCGTCCCACATACCGGCCCCGAGACCCGAGTCGTACGCGGCGGATCCGAGTAGCCGAACCGATTCGAGGGACCCGGCAACCGCCCGGCGATTCCGGGACGCGCGGTTGGTCGCGGCCCGAATAACCCTTGGGTCCAAGCCGCCGAACTGCTCGACGGACAAGCCTGCGCGGTGGCGTGACCGCGACCACGGAGTGTGCTTGTTGGACATCTTGCCAGGTTAGGCCCTTTGTTCAGGCCCCTATCGTCACTGACGGGAGGAATCATCGGATGAAAGCGATTCTGTCACAGCGGCTTCCGCGCACCCATGACTCATCCGGCCGCCAGCACCTCCAGAACCTGCTCTCCGTAACGTGCCAGCTTGTTCTCGCCGACGCCGTTCACCGTGCCCAGTTCCCGCAGATCGGCGGGTTTGCCGGCGGCGATATCGCGGAGGGTGGCGTCGTGAAACACCACGTACGCGGGGACACCCTGTTCCTTGGCGGTATCGGCACGCCACTGCCGCAGTTTCTCGAACAGCGCGGTGTCGGCGGTATCGAGATCGGCGGGCACGGCCCGGCCGGATTTCGCGCTGCGCGCCGCCCGCGCGGGAGTGGGCCGTTCCGGCTCGCGGCGCAGCGCGACGGTACGGCCGTCGAAGAGGACGGCTTCGCTGGCCTCGGTCAGGGTGAGCACCCCGTAATCCCCGTGCACCGCGAGCAGCCCCTGGGCCAGTAGCTGCCGGACCACCCCGCGCCACTGGGTATCGCGCAGATCGGTGCCGATACCGAACACGCTGAGCTCATGGTGGTCGTACTGCTGCACCTTCTGGTTCTTCTTGCCGAGCAGGATATCGATGAGATGACCCGCGCCGAAGCTCTGGCCGCGCTCCCGTTTCAGGCGCAGTACCGCCGAGAGCAATTTCTGCGCGGCGACGGTGCCGTCCCACGATTCGGGCGGGTTCAGGCAGGTGTCGCAGTTTCCGCACGGCTGCGGCGGCTGACCGAAGTAGGCCAGCAGCTGGGCGCGGCGGCAGCCGACCGTCTCGCAGAGCGCGAGCATCGCCTCCAGGTGCAGCTGCAACTGGCGGCGGTGCGCGGCATCGCCCTCGGAGGTTTCGATGAGTTTGCGCTGTTGCACCACGTCCTGCAGGCCGTAGACCATCCAGGCCGTGGACGGCAGCCCGTCCCGCCCGGCCCGTCCGGTCTCCTGGTAGTAGCCCTCGACGGATTTGGGCAGATCGAGGTGGGCGACGAAACGCACATCGGGTTTGTCGATACCCATACCGAAGGCGATGGTCGCCACTACCACCAAGCCCTCCTCGCGCAGGAAGCGCGCCTGGTTCTCGGCGCGGGTGCGATGATCCAGGCCCGCGTGATACGGAACCGCCCGGATCCCGTTCTCGGTGAGGAACGCGGCGGTCTTCTCGACGGAGTTGCGGGACAGGCAGTAGACGATGCCGGCATCGCCGGGATGCTCGGCGCGCAGGAACTCGAGGAGCTGCCGATCGGGCCGGTTCTTCGGTTCGATGCGGTACTGGATGTTCGGCCGATCGAAACTGGCCACGAAGCGCCGGGCACCGCCCAGGTCGAGCCTGGCGATGATCTCGTCGCGGGTCTTCTCGGTGGCGGTCGCGGTGAGCGCGATCCGGGGCACGTCGGGCCAGCGTTCGTGCAGCACGGACAGCGCCAGATAGTCGGGCCGGAAATCGTGACCCCACTGCGAGACGCAGTGCGCCTCGTCGATCGCGAACAGCGCGATCCGGCCCCGGCCGAGCAGCTGGGCGGTCGATTCCATGCGCAGCCGCTCCGGCGCGAGATACAGCAGATCGAGTTCGCCGGCCGCGAACTGCGCTTCCACGGTGCGGCGCTCGTCCGGGAACTGGGTGGAGTTCAGGAAGCCGGCCCGCACCCCGAGCGCGCTGAGCGCGTCCACCTGGTCCTGCATGAGCGCGATCAGCGGAGAAACCACCACTCCGACGCCGTCGCGGACCAGCGCGGGAATTTGATAGCACAGCGATTTGCCGCCGCCGGTGGGCATGAGCACCAGTGCGTCGCCGCCGCCGATCACCTGGTCGACGATCGCGCGCTGTTCACCGCGGAAACTGTCGTAACCGAAGACCCGGTTCAGCACCTGCTGTGCCGCATCGGATTCGGCACCGGACTCGGCAACGGGCACGGTCGGGGCTTCGGGGGCTTCCACGCGGCCCATCCTACGAGCACCGCCGGACAACCCCGGGGGCGTCCGGTGCGGACGCCGCGGTCCCGCGCGTAGTGCACACATGTGGATGAACCGGAACCCGCTGCGGCCGCCGACACCGTGACCACGGGCCGCGCGAATCCCACGGTACCGCCGCCGATCACTTAGGTTGTCCGATATGGCATCCGAAACACGATCGCGTGCCCGGTGGGCGATGGTCACCGCCTTTACGGCAGCAGCGGCCTGTGTGAGCGCGGCGCCCGCGCACGCACAGGAGTTCCCGGCCATGTGCGCCGACGGCTGGCAGGCGACCACGATCGTCGAGGGGGTCGGCAACCTGGAGAACCTGGATTCCGACGGGGCCGGCGGCTTCTATGTCACCGGCATCGTCGACGGCTATCTCGCCCATGTATCGGCCGACGGGAAATTCGAGAAGCTGGTCACCGGGCTGCAGCATCCGGCGGGCGTCCGCGTGGCCGGGCGCTCGGTGTACTTCCTGACCGGCGACGGGGTGACCGATCCGCCGGGCACACTTCAGCGCTACGACCTCGATACCGGCGCGGTGACCGTGCTCCGCACCGGCCTCAACGGACCGAACGGTCTGCTGTTGCTCCCCGACGGGGACCTGCTGATCAGCACGATCGGGGTTTCGCGGGCGCCCACCGGAATCGCCCGGTACCGGCCGTCGACCGGCGAGTTCACCGAATCGTGGTCGCCGCTCCCGCTCACCAACGGTCTGGCCCTGGCTCCCGACGGGGAGTCGATCTACACGGGCAATCTGAACTTGCGGATCTTCCGTATTCCCCTGGGTTCGCCCGCCGACGCCCAGGTGGTCGCGGGGCCGCCGAATCTGCTCACCGTTCCCGACGATATGGAGGCCACCCGCACCGGTGACCTGTACGTCGCCGATCACGGAGTCGGCGCGATCTACCGGGTGGACCCGGCCACGGGGACCGGATGCGCGATCATCACGGGCCTGATCAGACGGCCCGACCCGGTCCGGACCGTGCCCGATGGAACCACCTCGGTGCGGATCGCCCGCGACGGCGAGTCCTGGGCGTTGTTCGTGACCGGGATGGACGGGGCGCTGCGGCGGCTGAGCCCGCCGCCGGGTATCGACCTGACACCGGCCGACGCCACCCGACGCTGACACATATCGCCGGCTCAGAATGATCTTCGGGAATATCCAACTGTCGCTCAATTGAGGTCGGAAAGTGGCCGCTAGGGGTCATACCGTGGTTCTCGAACACGGAATCCCCCGAACCCTTTGACGGAAGGCGATGACCTTGAGCGAGCACTCCACCCTCCCCCGGACCGACACCACCGCGACCCTGACCGGCGAACGCGCCGACCTGCTGACCGAACTGCGGGCCGCGCGCTTCTTCCTGCGCTTCACCGCCCGCGAGCTCACCGATGAACAGGCCGCGGCCCGCCCCACTCCCAGCGCACTGTGTGTGGGCGGCCTGATCAAGCATGTGACCGGCGTCGAACGCGGCTGGGTGGATTTCTTCGTGGAGGGCACCGCGACCTCGAAGGATTTCGACGATATGACCGCCGCGGATTTCGCGGCCCGGGAGAACGAATTCCGCATGCTGCCCGGCGAAACGCTCGCCGGGGTACTCGCGGCCTACGAGGAGGTGGCGCGGCGGACCGACGAGATGGTGGCCACCCTGCCCGACCTCGACGCGAAGTGCCCGCTGCCCAAGGCCCCCTGGTTCCAGGAGACCCACTGGTCGGCACGCCGGGTACTCCTGCACATCATCGCCGAGACCACGCAGCACGCGGGTCACGCGGACATAATCCGCGAGGCGATCGACGGCGCCAAGACCATGGGCTGAGAGGGTCACCACCGTACGTCGAGCGGGGAATGGGGGCCGGCGGCCACCCATTCCCTGGTGAGATGCGCCAGCTTCGCGGGCGCGACCTGCACATGCAGCGCGGCGATCCCCGCGGGAGCCATTTCGAGGCACAGGACGCCGTGGACCCGGCCGCCCGCCTCGATCACGATCGCGGGATCGCCGTTGAGCACGGCCGCGTAGAACGTGAGGTCGTCGCCGACGAAGGCGCGTTTGGCGCCGGTCGGACGGAACAGATTGCGCAGGTAGCGGGCCACGGCGACCGCCCCCACCACCGGGGTTCGACGGGCCGGAACGGCGCCGCCGCCGTCGGCCACACTGACCACGTCACCGGTGAGCAGCCGGACCAGCGGCTCGGTATCGCCGCTGAGGGCGGCGACGAGAAACTCTTCGGCGATCCGCCGCGCGGCCGCCGCGTCGACCTCGGTCCGGGACCGGCCGCCGAGATGCCGTGCGGCCCGCCGGTAGATCTGCTGGCAGTTCGATTCGGTGAGATCGAGTATTTCCGCGATCTCCCGATGCGGGTATCCGAACGCCTCGCGCAGCACGTACACCGCGCGCTCGTTGGGAGTGAGCCGCTCCAGCACGGTGAGCATCGCGAGCGAGACCGACTCGCGCTGCTCGGCGGTCTCGGCGGGACCGAGCATCGGGTCCCCGGCCAGGACCGGCTCCGGAAGCCACTGTCCGACATAGGTCTCCCGCCGGGCCCGCGCGGAGGTGAGCTGGTTGAGGCACAGATTGGTGAGCACCTTCGTCAACCATGCCTCGGGTATCTCGATCCGCTCCCGGTCCACCGCGTGCCACCGCAGGAACGTTTCCTGGACCGCGTCCTCGGCATCGCCGGCCGACCCCAGCAGCCGGTAGGCGATCGCCTCCAGACGGCCCCGGGCGCGCTCGAAGAGATCGGCCTCGTGCGTACTGAGCGACATCAGCCCATCGTCGGCCATCGGCGCAGCCCGCGTCCACCGGCGCGGTTCGGGACGGAGCACGGTACCGAGCCCGCGCGGCGTCGTGCGGTCGCGAGGAGCTGCGGACTAGCCGCGGAGCCGGAGCAGAACCTGCTGGTGCAACCGCCCGTTGGAGGCCACCGCGTCCCCGCCGTGCGGGCCGTCGCGGCCGTCGAGGGCGGTGAAAGTGCCGCCGGCCTCGCGGATCAGGATGTCCAGCGCGGCCAGATCCCACAGCGACACCTCGGGTTCGGCCGCGATATCCACCGCCCCCTCGGCGACCAGGCAGTAGCTGAAGAAATCGCCGTAACCGCGGACCCGCCACACGTCGTCGGTGAGGTCGATGAACTGCTCGCGCAGACCGCGGTCACGCCAGCCGGACAAGCTGGAGAACGCGAGGCTGGCCGAACCGAGATCGGAGACGGCGCTGACAGTGATCGGTTGCGGCGCGCCGGGATGGAAACTCGACCACGCGCCCTGCCCCGTCGCGGCCCACCAGCGCCGGGCCAGCGCGGGCGCGCTCACCACACCGACCACCGGCACACCGTCCTCCAGCAAGGCGATGAGAGTGGCCCACACCGGGACACCGCGCACGAAATTCTTGGTGCCGTCGATCGGGTCGATGACCCATTGCCGGCCGGTGAACTCGGCCGTGCCGCCGAATTCCTCGCCGAGGACCGCGTCCTCGGGGCGGCCGTGCCGCAGGATCCGGCGGATCGCCTCCTCCACGGCCAGATCGGCATCCGATACCGGAGTGAGGTCCGGTTTGGCATCGACCTTCAGGTCCAGCGCGCGGAACCGTTCCCGGGTGATCGCGTCCGCTTCGTCGGCCAGCCGCAATGCGAGTTCGAGGTCAGAGGAGTGAGCAGCCACACCCGAACACTATCGAGTCGGTCCGGGTGCGGCCGCGCGCCGTGCCGTCACGCGGTCTGCGGGCGGGCCCGCCCTCAGGCCGCCACCGCGCGGGCCGCCACCAGCGCCTCCGCCCACCAGTGCAACCGGTCCAGCATCACCTGGGCCGCGGCCTCCGGTTCCGCCGGTGCGAGCAGTTGCCCGTCTTCCCCGAACAGCAGGTAGTAGCGGGGGAAGGAGACGTACTCGCGCACGGTGTGGGCGTCGAGCTCGTTGAACACCTGGCGGAGCTGTTCGATGGCCAGCAGCCCGCCGCCGGCTCCGCTGTAGCCGACGAACGCGATGGCCTTGCGCTGCCACTGGGTGAAATGCCAGTCGATGACGGCTTTCAGCGAGGCCGGGAAGCTGCGGTTGTAGTCGGGGGTGACGATGACGTACGCGTCGGCGGCTTCGAGCCGTTCGGTCAGGTCGCGCATTCCGGCGGGACGCTGCGGGTTGGGCTCCATCGCCGGGGAAACAGCGGGCAGCGCCAGGGGGATATCGGCTTCGGCCAGGTCGATCACGTCGATCTCGAACCGGTCGTGGCGGGCGGCCTGCGCGGTGATCCATGAGGCGACGACCGGCCCGAAACGGCCTTCGCGGACGCTGCCGACGATCACCGCGAGACGCAGGGGCGTAGTGGACATGGTGTGCTCCGTTCTCGATCGGGCGGCCCGGCGGCCGCCGGAATCGAATCTGCCGCCCCGGGTACTCCATTGGGAGACCGCACCGAGAGTGGTACTGCCACGGCCACCCTGAGCGGCCGGCCCGCCGCTACCGTGGGACCGTGAGCGAGAACGAGATGGGCCTGTTCCTGCGCAGCAGGCGCGATGCGGTGACACCGGCCCAGGTGGGACTGCCCACCGGGGCGCGCCGCCGGGCGCCCGGGCTGCGCCGCTCGGAACTGGCGACGCTGGCCGGGGTCAGCGTCGAATACATCACCCGTCTCGAACAGGGTCGCGACCGCAACCCCTCCCCCCAGGTGCTGGCCGCGCTGGCCGACGCCCTCGGGCTCACCTCCGCCGAACGGGTGCACCTGTACCGGCTGACCAAGGCCGATACCGGGTTCAACTGTATGGGCCGGGCCCGGCCGGGGCGCGAGATCCGGCCGACGATCCGGGCGCTGCTCGAGCAGCTCGAACCCGCGGCGGCGGTCGTGGTCAACCGGCTCACCGAGGTGCTGGCCTGCACCGAGGGCTACCGCAGGTTGATGGAGCCGACCGGCGCGCTCGACGGGGAGCACTGGTCGAATCTCGCTCATTTCGCTTTCACCGATCCGCGGGCCCGCGAGGTCTACCCGGATTGGGATCATCTGGCCGACCACCTGGTAGCCACCCTCAAACAGGGCCCATTCCGCACTGATCCGGAGATCGCGGCGCTGGCCGACCAGCTCACCGTCACCGCGGGTGCGGCGTTCACCGACCGGGTCGCCACGGTGCCCAACCTGCCCGCCGCCACCGGGGTGACCCGGATGGCGCACCCCACGGCCGGGACCTTGCGGCTGGCCTTCGAGACCCTGGACCTGTTCGCCGACGACGAGCAGCAGCTGATCGTCCATCTCCCCGCCGACCCGGCAACAGCCGCCGCCCTGGACCGGCTCGCCGGCCACCGGCCCGGCAACCTGCGGGCCGTCCCGAGCTGACCCGTGGCGACCGGCGGTGGCCTCCGCGGGCCGCGCGGTGCACCGCGGTGGACACTCCTAGTAGCCTTGAACACCGTGCATCCAGACGTGACCGCCGACCTCGCCGAACTCGACGCGACCCTCAAGACCGTCGAATCGGTCCTCGATCTCGAGGAGCTGCGCCGCCGTATAGACGAGCTGGAGCACCAGGCCGCCGATCCCGAGCTCTGGAACGACCAGGATCACGCACAGCGGGTCACCAGCGAGCTCTCGCACGCCCAGGGCGAACTGCGCCGGGTGGAGGAGTTACGGCAGCGGCTCGAGGATCTGCCGGTGCTCTACGAGCTGGCAGAGGGGGAAGAAGGCGAGGCGAAGACCAGCGCACTGGCCGACGCCGACGCCGAGCGGGCAGCGCTGCGCAGCGATGTGGAGGCGCTCGAGGTCCGCACCCTGCTCTCGGGCGAGTACGACAAACGTGACGCGCTGGTCAATATCCGTTCCGGCGCGGGCGGCGTGGACGCGGCCGACTGGGCCGAGATGCTGATGCGCATGTACATCCGCTGGGCCGACCGGCACAAGTACGCGGTCGAGGTCTACGACACCTCCTACGCCGAAGAAGCCGGTATCAAGAGCGCCACCTTCGCGGTGAAGACGCCGTACGCCTACGGCACCCTCTCGGTGGAGATGGGCACCCACCGGCTGGTCCGGATCAGCCCGTTCGACAACCAGGGCCGCCGCCAGACCTCGTTCGCCGAGGTCGAAGTGCTGCCGGTGGTGGAGACCACCGACCATATCGAGGTCCCGGAAACCGATATCCGGGTCGATGTGTACCGGTCTTCCGGGCCCGGGGGCCAGAGCGTCAACACCACCGACTCGGCGGTGCGGATCACCCATATCCCCACCGGGATCGTGGTGACCTGCCAGAACGAGAAATCCCAGTTGCAGAACAAGGTCTCGGCCATGCGAGTGCTGCAGGCCAAACTGCTGGAACGCAAACGGCGGGAGGAGCGCGCCCAGATGGATGCGCTCAAGACCAACGAGGGCGCGTCCTGGGGCAACCAGATGCGGTCCTATGTGCTGCACCCGTACCAGATGGTCAAGGATCTGCGCACCAACTACGAAGTCAACAACCCCTCGGCGGTACTCGACGGCGATATAGACGGATTCATCGAATCCGGAATCCGCTGGCGGATGAGTACAGAGGGCTAGCGGTCCCGGATCCGGGGCGCCGCAAGCCGTTTCGCCGGTGTGAAAGCAGGTGATCTGATGCATTCGGAGGGGGCGCAGGCCCTGGCGCTGTCGCTGGCGGCGCCGGTGGCGTCTTCGGAGGTGACCTCGTGGCTGCGATCGTCCGGTCTGGAGATCGTGCTGCTGATCCTCGGAGCGATGCTGTTCGCCCGCTTCGCCACCTATGTCCGCGACCGGGTCACCCAGAAAATCGATTCCGGGTTCCGCGGCGGTGACGCGTTGGTCCGCTCCGAGGAGGCCAAGCACCGGCACGCGCTGGCGCAGGTGCTCACCTGGGTGGTGCTGACCGTGGCCTACGTGCTGGTCGCCATGGAGGTGCTGGGGCGGATCGGCTTCTCGATGTCGGGCCTGGTCGCGCCGGCGGCGGTCCTGGGTGCCGCGCTCGGTTTCGGCGCGCAGCGCATCGTGCAGGATATCCTGGCCGGATTCTTCCTCATCACCGAACGGCAGTACGGGTTCGGCGATGTGGTGCGGATCGCGGTGACCGGTATCCAGGATCCGGCCGAGGGCACGGTCGAGGATGTGACGCTGCGGGTCACCAAATTGCGTAACCCGGACGGTGAGGTGATCACCGTCCCGAACGGTCAGATCGTAAAAGTCACCAACCTGTCCAAGGATTGGGCCCGCGCGGCGATCGATGTCCCGGTCTCGGCCGGTGCCGATATCATCCGGATCAACGAAGTGCTGCACGAGGTGGGCGGCCAGGCCTACCAGGACCCCCGCCTCGAGCCACTGCTGCTCGACGAGCCGACGGTGATGGGTGTGGAGGACCTGACCGTGGACCAGATGAACATCCGGATGGTCGCCCGGACGCTGCCGGGTAAACAGTTCGAGGTGAGTCGCGAGCTACGGGTGCGCGTGGCCGCGGCCATGCGCCGGGAGGGCCTGAATGCGCGCCCGTAGATCGACGCTGATCCTGGCGTGCGGCTGGGTGGCGACCTTCGTGCTGTACCTGTTCGTGAAGCCGGACCAGATCGCACCCGCGAAGCCGGCGCCCGCCCCCGCGGTACCCGCCGTCCATCAGGTCCCTGTGCAGGTGATTCCCGTTCGGTAGCGGGTGCGACACAGCCCGCGCGCCGCTTCGTTATCGAATGGTTACACTGTCTCCTCGTGATCACCCTGCGCAACGTCAGCAAGTCGTATCCGACCGCTACGCGACCAGCGCTGGAAAACATCAACGTCCATATCGACAAGGGCGAGTTCGTCTTCCTCATCGGTCCGTCGGGTTCGGGTAAATCGACCTTCATGCGGTTGCTGCTCAAAGAGGAGACACCGACCGCGGGCGAGATCTCGGTCGCGGATTTCCGGGTCGACCGGCTGCCGGGGCGGAGGGTGCCGCGATTGCGGCAGCGAATCGGGTGCGTTTTCCAGGATTTTCGGCTGCTGCAGCAGCGCACCGTCGCCCAGAACGTGGCGTTCGCCCTGGAGGTGATCGGAAAACGCCGGCAGTTCATCGACCGGACGGTGCCCGAAGTGCTCGAACTGGTCGGGCTGGGCAACAAGGCCGACCGGCTGCCCACCGAATTGTCCGGCGGCGAACAGCAGCGGGTCGCGATCGCCCGGGCCTTCGTCAACCGGCCGCTGGTCCTGCTGGCCGACGAACCCACCGGCAACCTCGACCCCGAGACGAGTTACGAGATCATGCTGCTGCTCGAGCACATCAACCGGATGGGCACCACCGTGCTCATGGCCACGCACGATCCGCTGATCGTGGACGGTATGCGCCGGCGTGTGGTGGAACTCTACGACGGCCATCTGGTCCGCGATCAGGCCGACGGTGGATACGAGGTGCGCCGGTAATGCGGGCGGGATTCCTGTTCGGCGAGGTCTCCGAGGGGCTGCGCCGCAATGTGACCATGACCATCGCGATGATCCTGACCACCG
The DNA here is from genome assembly GCF_040654015.1 of Nocardia sp. NPDC050799. NCBI lineage: Bacteria > Bacillati > Actinomycetota > Actinomycetes > Mycobacteriales > Nocardiaceae > Nocardia > Nocardia sp. NPDC050799. Next base: position 75,138 of record NZ_JBFAHF010000023.1, on the reverse strand, counting down.
CGGTCTCGCTGACCATGCTGGGCGGCGGTCTGCTGGCGGTGCGGATCGCCGACAAGACCGAACAGTACTTCCTGGACCGGCTCGAGGTACGGCTGTACCTCACCGAGGACGTCTCCGCGACCGATCCGGACTGTGTGAACGATCCGTGCCGGACGCTCATGGCCGATCTCGAGGCCGTCGACGGCGTGGAGAACGTGCAGTACCTCAACCGGGACGCGGCGGTTCGGGAGGCGAAGGAGAAAACCTTCAAGGATCAGCCGGAGCTGGCCGAGTACGTGAGCGAGACGCCGCTGCCGGCCTCCCTGCGGGTCAAGATGACCGACGCGTCGCTGTACCCGACGATCTACGAGCAGTTCTACGAGCGGCCCGGCGTCGGCATGGTCCGCAACGACAAGGACATCGTGGACCGGCTGGTCAGCCTGTTCGACGGACTCCGCAACGCGGCATTCGGTATGGCGCTGCTGCAGGCGGTGGCGGCGTTGCTGCTGATCGCGAACATGGTGCAGATCGCGGCCTTCACCCGGCGTACGGAGGTGAGCATCATGCGCCTGGTGGGCGCCACCCGCTGGTACACCCAGCTGCCGTTCCTGTTGGAGGCGGTGGCCGCCGCGCTGGCGGGCGGTCTGCTGGCCACGGTGGGTCTGTTCGTGGCCCGGCCGCTGGTGATCGACCGAGCCCTCGGCGACCTGTTCGCCAGCAATGTGTTCCCGCAGATCACCTTCGACGACATCTTCACCACCGCGCTCATGGTGATGCCGGTCGGCGTACTGTTCGCCGGTCTCACCGCCTACGCGACCCTGCGCTGGTACGTGCGGGAATAGACGGCCGGAGTCCGCGGTCCGGGTGACGACAACTCCCATCCGCGGGAACTCCGGTAACCGAGATCGCCCGCCCCGGAGTCCGGGGCGGGCGTTCTCGGCTTCATCACCTGGGTGTTCCGCGCGCCCGTCCGCTCACCAGGACGTAAGGACCACTCGACGCCTTTCTTACTCCGCAGTAAGATAGCCTTACTCCGCAGTAAGATACCCGGGGCCCGACCCTCACCCCGCGCGAGAAACAGGTGATGATGAGCATTCGAGACAGCGCTACCGAGCGGCGGTCGCCGGGCGGCGTCCGCCAGGAGAACGGGGTGGGCCTGCACCAACCCAAACGGGACTGGATGGGCGCCGCCATGCGGGTCATGTCGACCATCACCGGTTCGGAGCTGGCCGAGAAATACAACCTGCGCAAGCCGATCGACCGGGTCACCTACCAGAGCACCAAAACCGGATTCCGCACCCTCGGCGCGGCCACCCGCGCCTTCAACAAGGTCGCGGGTGGTGGTACGCCCAAGCGGCTACCGGACAACGAGTCCAAGACCAAGGACTATTTCGACCTCACCCCCACCGACGAACAGCAGATGATCGTCGAGACGGTGCGCGAGTTCGCGGCCGAGATCCTGCGCCCGGCCGCGCACGACGCCGACGAGGCGGCCGCCGCGCCGGCCGATCTGCTCGGCCGGGCCGCGGAACTGGGTATCACTCTCATCAACGTGCCCGAGGAACTCGAGGGCGCGGCCACCGAACGCGGTGCGGTCACCAATGCGCTGGTCGCCGAGGCGCTCGCGCACGGCGATATGGGTCTGGCGCTGCCGCTGCTCGCACCGAGCGGGGTCGCGGTCGCGCTGTCCCAGTGGGGCACCGACGCCCAGCAGCAGACCTATCTTCCGGCCTTCACCGGCGAGAACGTGCCCCAGGCCGCCGTGGTCATCAGCGAACCGCGCGCCTTGTTCGACCCCTTCAGCCTGCAGACCAAGGCGGTACGCTCCACCAGCGGATACCGGCTGAACGGCGTCAAGAGCCTGGTCCCCGCGGCCGCCGACGCCGAGATCTTCGTGGTCGGCGCCGAACTCGACGGACGCCCGGCCCTGTTCGTGGTGGAATCCGACGCCAAGGGCCTGTCGGTGGAAGCCGATCCGAGCATGGGCCTGCGCGCGGCCGGCCTGGGCCGGCTGGTCCTGGACAATGTGGCCGTCGCCGCCGACGCCGTCCTCGGTGAGGGCGATGCCGCGCAGCACGCGGCCGACTACCGCGATGCCGTCCAGCTCGCCCGCCTCGGCTGGGCTTCGCTGGCCACCGGCACCGGGCAGGCCGTACTGGACTACGTGATCCCCTACGTCAACGAGCGGGAAGCCTTCGGCGAACCGATCAGCCACCGGCAGGCGGTCGCGTTCATGGTCGCCGATATCGCCATCGAACTCGACGGTCTGCGCCTGGTTACGCTGCGCGGCGCCGCCCGCGCCGAACAAGGCCTCACCTTCGCCCGCGAAGCGGCGCTGGCCAAGAAGCTGGCGGCGGACAAGGGCATGCGCTTCGGGCTGGACGGCGTCCAGCTACTCGGTGGCCACGGCTTCACCAAGGAACACCCGGTCGAACGCTGGTACCGCGATCTGCGGGGTATCGCGGTCGCCGAGGGCGTGGTGCTGGTCTGAGTTCCCGGCGTCGTCACAGCTTTTTCACCAGGAGACTTCCATGATCAATCTCGAACTTCCCAAGAAGCTGCGGGCCAGCGCCAACCAGGCGCATCAGGTGGCCGCGCAGATCTTTCGGCCCATCTCGCGCAAATACGACCTCGGCGAGCACGAATACCCGGTCGAGCTCGACACCATGGCCGCCATGGTCGACGGGCTCAGCGATTCGGGCACGCAGAAGATCAGCGGGGCCGGCGGCGGGCGCGCCGACGACGAGGCGCCCTCCACCGATGTGCTCCTCAACGCCAACGGCGGCAATATGTCGGCGCTGCTCAACGCCCTGGAAACCTCCTGGGGCGATGTCGGGCTGATGCTGTCCATCCCCTACCAGGGGTTGGGCAATGCCGCGATCGCCGCGGTGGCCACCGACGAGCAACTCGAACGGTTCGGCAAGGTGTGGGCCTCGATGGCCATCACCGAACCGAGCTTCGGATCCGATTCGGCCGCGGTCACCACCACCGCCGTCCTCGACGGCGACGAATGGGTGCTCAACGGCGAGAAGATCTTCGTCACCGCGGGGCAGCGTTCCACCCATATCGTGGTGTGGGCGTCGGTGGACCGCAGCCTCGGCCGCGCCGCCATCAAATCGTTCGTGGTCCCGCGGGACGCTCCCGGCCTGTCGGTGGCCCGGCTCGAGCACAAGCTCGGCATCAAGGCCTCCGATACCGCGGTGCTGCTGCTCCAGGACTGCCGGATTCCGAAGGACAATATCCTCGGCAGCCCGGAAGTAAATGTGGAGAAGGGTTTCGCCGGGGTCATGCAGACCTTCGACAACACCCGCCCCATGGTCGCGGCCATGGCCATCGGCGTCACCCGCGCCGCGCTCGAGGAACTGCGCACCATCCTCACCGACGCGGGTATCGAGATCTCTTACGACACCCCGCCCAACAATCAGCACGCGGCGGCGGCCGAATTCCTGCGGATGGAAGCCGACTACGAATCCGCCTACCTGCTGGCACTGCGGGCGGCCTGGATGGCCGACAACAAGAAGCCCAATTCGCTCGAGGCGTCGATGTCCAAGGCGAAGGCGGGGCGCACCGGCACCGATGTGACGCTGAAGTCGGTCGAACTGGCCGGCGCCGTCGGATACTCGCAGCGGCTGCTGCTGGAGAAGTGGGGCCGGGACTCGAAGATCCTGGACATCTTCGAGGGCACCCAGCAGATCCAGCAGCTCATCGTCGCCCGCCGGGTCCTGGGTAAGACCAGCGCCGAACTCAAATAAGCAGGTCAGACGTGAGAAACCGGTGTGGTCCGCTGGGGGGATCACACCGGTTTCGCCTATTCGACGCCGGTTCCCGGACGACGGCCGAACGCGACGTTCCTCGTCGACCGGCTCGAGGCGAACTGCCGCAGCGGCTGCTTCCAGCGCGCGATCGCCGGCGTAGATATCGGATACGAAACCGCGACCGACCGGCCGCGCGGCGGTCCTGGACACCACCGGGACCGAGTGACAGTGTTTGTTCGATCGGATTGTTCCGATCGGTGCCGCCGGATCCACTTCCCGGCCGCGCCGGTACGCGTACCACCACGCGGCACCCACACCGAGTCACTGAGCAGTACCCCGGATATCGCCCCTGCAAGGAGACTGGTTATGCGCATATCGGCCTTGACCCGGCGGCTCCTCACGTCTGCCGTGGGGACCGCCGCAGCCACTGTTCTGTTCACCGGGCACGCGACCGCCGAGCCCGCCCGGGTCGATTGGCCTTCGGCCACGCAGGCCCTGCACACCGCGGCGAGCGGTGACCCGGCCGCCGAACAGGCGGTATCCCGGCTGCTCGGTGACGCGCGGGTCGCCGCGGCCACCCGTGATGCCGCGCTGCCCGCGCAGCCGTTCCAGATCCCGGCCGAATCCACTGTGGGCCGCGGCGACGGTCCGGGAATGTACGGCTCGGGCCTGTCGCTGAACATCGACGGCTTCCGGTTCGCGTTCTTCGGCGGACCGGGCACGATCGCGCCGAATCAGACGGGCGCGCGGCTGGATGTCGTCTGGCTCAACCTCAGCAACGGCCGCAGCGGTATCGAGCAGCTCACCGAGCATCGGGACATCATCGCCGACACCACGATCCGCACCCGGCCGATCGATCCGGGCCCGGGCCTGATCGTCGCCGCGGTGTACGGCAACCTGTGGCACCGCTGGCCGGTGCCGGTGAGCCCGGAGCATCCGGACGGGTTCCAGTATGTGCGCGGCGACATCACTTTCCCGTCGCTGGGCTCGATCTACCACTGACCCGATGAGCCGGCGGGCCGGTGCGTGCGAATGCGTCGAATATCCGATGCCCGCCCGCACCGGCCACCTCGGCGCGCTCGGAAATGTCTCTTTTGTCCGGAGCGTATGTTGTGAGCGAATACACTTTCACTGCTACGGTGACCACCGATATGCCGTTCGGAATCGCTAGGTCGAGTGCCGACGCGAGGATCTGTGGAGGTGTTCGAAGGTGAACCTGGCGCACACGCTGGAAGTCGTCAAGGCATACGGGCTGCTGCAGTCCAGCGGATTCATCGATCTGAAGAATCCGGGGGAAACGCTGCGAACGCTGAAGGATTCCAAGACCTACATCCCGCAGGCCACCCTGATCATGCACTCCGCGCGCATCGCGCCGGACGCGCCCGGGCTGGCCGACGAACGCGGTGAGCTGACCTACCGCGAACTGGACGAGCAGTCCACCAAGATCGCGCACGGGCTGCGCGACGCGGGGATCACCGAGGGCACTGTGATCGGCATCCTCGCCCGGGACCATCGCGGACTGATCCTCTCCATGGCCGCCGCAGGCAAGCTCGGTGTGAAGATCGCCCTGATGAACACCGGCTTCGCCAAACCGCAGTTCGCCGAGGTGTGCGAACGGGAGCAGGTCAAGGCGGTCCTGCACGACAGCGAGTTCCTCGGTCTGCTCGACGCGCTGCCCGCCGAAATGCCCCGATTCCTCACCTGGGTCGACGAGGGCACCGAAGTTCCCGCGGGCGCCCGGACGCTGGACGACCTGATCGCCGAGAACGGCACCGAGACACTGCCGGTGCCCGCCAAACCGGGTGGTTTCATCATCCTCACCAGCGGCACCACCGGTCTGCCGAAGGGCGCGCCGCGGGAGAAGGCCAGCCCGGTGGCGACCGCGCAGTTCCTGGACCGGATGCCGTTCCCGAAGCGCGGCACCGTCGTCATCGTCTCGCCGATCTTCCACAGCACCGGTCTGGGTACCTACCTGGTGAGCATCGGCCTCACCAACAAGATCGTCATGCGGCGCCGGTTCGACGCCGAGGCCACCCTGAAGATGATCTCCGACCACAAGGCCCAGTTGCTGGTCGCGGTGCCGACCATGCTGCACCGGATGGTGGAACTGCCCGCCGAGGTCCGCGCGAAGTACGACACGTCCTCGCTGAAGGGGATCATCCTGGCGGGTTCGGCACTGTCGCCGGAGTTGTGCGTCAAGGCGACCGAGACATTCGGGCACGTGCTGTACAACCTCTACGGCTCCACCGAGGTCGCTATCGCCACCGTGGCCCAGCCGGCCGACCTGGCCAAGGCCCCCGGTACGGTCGGCCGCCCGCCGCTCACCTGCGACGTCCGCCTCTACGACGACAACGACAAGGCCGTGACCACCAAGAATGTCACCGCCCGGATCTTCGTCCGCAGTGGCGCGCCCTTCGAGGGCTACACCGACGGCCGGCACAAGCAGATCATCGACGGCTACATGTCCAGCGGCGACGTCGGCCATTTCACCGAGGACGGCCTGCTCATGGTGGATGGCCGCGACGACGACATGATCGTCTCCGGTGGAGAGAACGTCTTCCCGCAGGAGGTCGAGAACCTGCTGCTCGAGCGCGAGGACATCTTCGACGCCGCGGTGGTCGGCGTGGACGATGTGGAGTTCGGGAAGCGGCTGCGCGCGTTCGTCGTCCCCGAGCCCGGGCACACTCCGGACGAGGCCGAGATCAAGTCCTACGTCAAGGAGAACCTGGCCCGGTACAAGGTGCCGCGCGAGGTCGTCTTCCTCGACGATCTGCCGCGCAACCCGACCGGCAAACTGCTGCGCCGGGTGCTGGTGGAATACGAGGTCTGACAACCTTTCTCGACGGGAAACCGGGAATTCTCACAGTAGTATCCCGGTTTCCCTACTGTCCGAGACAATGGGCCGGCAGCCCCCGCGATGGTTGCTAGGGTGGGCGGTGCACAGGAGTTCGAGGAGGTAGCCGCCGTTCCCGGCGGTACACCGCGGAAGGTTGTCGCCGATGACATTGTCGCTGCCCGGCCCCGTTCGCAGAGCCGGCGATATCGCCTCGGCCGTGAACGTGATGCGCAAACGTGGTCTCTTCGATCCGTTGCGGCTCGACCATGCCCTCCGGTCGATGAGCAACGCGACCAAGTACGGCCCATTCGCCGGTGTGGTCATGCACGCCGCGCAGACCCGCCCCGGCTCTCCCGCCATCGTCGACGAGTCGGGGGAACTCACCTTCCGCGAACTCGACGACCGCTCGAACGCCTTCGCTCGCGGCCTCACCGAACGCGGACTGCGGCCCGGCGATGTGGTCGCGGTCCTGGCCCGCGACCACCGCGGCATGGTGCTGAGCATGTTGACGGCCGGCAAACTCGGCCTGCGCGCGGTCCTGATGAACACCGGCTTCGCCAAGCCACAGTTCGCCGACGTGGCCGAACGCGAGAAGATCAAAGCGGTGCTGCACGACAGCGAGTTCTTCGACCTGATGAGCGCCGTCCCCGCCGAGATCCCGCGCATCCTCACCTGGGTCGACGAATCCGATGGTGCCGACCCCGCGATCCCGACGGTCGAATCCGTATCGGCGGGGCAGTCCATCGCACCGCTGGCGGCACCCGCAAAACCGGGTGGGACGGTCATCCTCACCAGCGGTACCACCGGCACGCCCAAGGGCGCCCCGCGCGACAAGGTCAGCCCGTTCATCACCGCCCAGTTCATCGACCGGGTGCCGCTGCCGATCGACGGCACCATGGTGATGGCCGCGCCCATCTTCCACGGCACCGGACTGTCCCAGTTCTCCCTGGGCCTGGCGCTGGGCAACCGGGTGGTGTTCCAGCAGCGCCGGTTCGACCCCGAGCTCACTCTGGCCAATATCGCCCGCTATCGGGCGGATTCACTGGTCGTGGTGCCCACCATGCTGCAACGCATCCTGGACCAGCCGAAAGAGGTGCTCGACCGCTACGACGTCTCCTCGCTCCAGGTGATCTTCGCGGCGGGCTCGGCCATCCAACCCGATGTGGTGGTACGCACGGGCGAGTACTTCGGAGAGGTGCTGTACAACCTGTACGGCTCCACCGAATGCGCGGTGATCACCGTGGCGACGCCGCAGGAGCTGAAGAAGTCGCCGACCACCGCGGGCCGGGCACCGGTCGGGGTGCGGATCGCCCTCTACGACGAGAACCGCAAGCGGATCACCGCGCCGAATGTCACCGGCACGATTTTCATCGACAACCCGCACGCCTTCAAGGCCTACACCGATGGGCGGACCAAGGAGACCGTCGACGGCATGATGTCCAGCGGCGATGTCGGGCATCTTGATTCCGACGGCCTGCTGTTCATCGACGGCCGCGACGACGACATGATCGTCTCCGGTGGCGAGAACGTGTTCCCGCAAGAGGTCGAACACCTCATCGCCGAACGCCCCGATGTACTCGAGGCCGCAGTGGTCGGCGTGGACGATCGGGAGTTCGGCAAACGACTGCGCGCCGTGGTGGTCCCGGGGCCGGATTCGAGACGCGACGCCCAGGAGATCAAGGATTACGTCAAAGCGAATCTGGCACGCTACAAGGTCCCGCGCGAAGTCGTGTTCCTCGACGAACTGCCGCGCAACGCCACCGGGAAACTGCTGCGGAAACCGCTGATGGAACTGGAACCCGGCAGCTGAACGCCGAGCCCGGGCAGCGGACCCGGGCCCTGGGCCGCAGGCCAGGACTCCGCGCCGCCCGGCGGTGATACCCGGACCGCTCCACCGACTGCCGCGAGAACCCGGGTCGCGCATGGTCGAGTCCGGTCGCTCGTCGGCGTCCTCGGCCGGCTCCGGATCCGGACGGTGTGGTGCGCACACCCGCCCCGGCGCGAGCGGGCCGTATCGGCTTCACCGCAGGCAGAGCGGGTGGTCGGATATCATCCTCTGGTGCGTATCAGGTTCGGTTCCACCCATGTGGTGGACCAGCTCGGCGCCGCTCGCGTCCGCGGTGCGGCGGCCGGCCTGATCTCGGGGGCCGTCTCGGTGGCCGCGCACGGCTGGGCGGACCGGATGAGCTCACCCGATGGGACGGCGGTCGTCCTGCTGGCGCTGGCGTCCGCGGCGGTCGGTGCCCTGGTCACCGGATTGCGCCCGCTGCGCACCGGAACCGCCGGACTTGCCACGGCACTGACAGCCGGGCAACTGCTCGGCCATCTAAGCCTCGGTTGGGGTTCCGGACATCTGCACCCCGGTGCTCTCCAGCCGACCCCCACCATGCTCGCGGCGCACGTCGTCGTCGCCGGCGCCGCGGCGGTGATCGTGCGCGGCGCCGAATTCGCCTACCGGGTCGCCGCGACCGCCCTCGCGCGCCTGGTTCCGGTTGCGCCCCGGCCACCGGCCCTCCCGGATCGACCCCCGCTGCGGCTACTTCATCGTGACCGGGTCGTCGCGTGGATTCTGGCGGCCGATACCGTCCGCACCCGGGCGCCGCCCCGGGCCGTCCTGCTCTGATCTTCCACCCGGCTGTCTCGGCCGGGCGCTGTCGTTCGCTGCGGTGACCCCGTACGCGCCCCGCGCCCATGGCCCCGGCCGGTTTCCCTCAGCGCGGCGTCCCGAGCCCTCGGTGCGCGCCGCGTCCCCGCGCACCCACCCACCTCCGACCGGGTGCCGGGCCGGCCCAGGACGCAGGTAACACCGATGAGTACCACCGAGGTCCCCGCGGCGCCCGAGGGCGCTGTCCCGGTGACCAGTTCGCCCCGGCAGCCGAGCAGGGGCGCGTTCCGCGCGCTCGCGCTACGACTGCATTTCTACGCCGGTCTCTTCGTGGGGCCGTTTCTCCTGATCGCGGCGGTGACCGGCGGGCTCTACGCCGTCGCGCCGACTATCGAATCCTTCGTGAACCGGGATCTGCTGACCGTGGATTCCCGTGGACCCGAGCGGCCCCTGGCCGAACAGGTGACCGCCGGGACCGCGGTCCGTCCCGACCTCACTCTGGTGGCGGTCGCGCCCGCGCCGGCGCCGGGTGACACCACCCGGGTGCTGTTCAGCGATCCCGCCCTCGGCGAATCCGAGCGGCGGGCCGTCTTCGTCGACCCGGTGACCGCGCAGCCGGTGGGCGAATCGGTGGTGTACGGCAGTTCCGGTGCGCTACCGTTCCGGGCGTGGGTGTCCCAGGTACACCGCCACCTGCATCTCGATGAACCCGGCCGGCTGTACTCCGAACTGGCGGCCTCCTGGCTGTGGCTGATCGCGCTCGCCGGACTCGCCCTGTGGATCCGGCGAGTACGCGGCCGGCGGCAGCGCGCCGCGGCGCGATGGCTGTTCGTCCCGAACCTCGCGAACGCGCGAGAACGCCGTTTGAACTGGCACGCGGTGGTCGGGGTGTGGATTCTCCCGGTTGCGCTGCTGCTCTCGGCCACCGGCCTGACCTGGTCGACCTATGCGGGCGCCAATATCGAGACACTCCGGGAGAACCTCGGCTGGACCACCCCCGCCGTCACGACCGCGCTGCCCGGGACGGTGGCGCCGGCCCAGACCGGGCACGGCGACCATCCCGGCGGCCATCCGGCCGGCCACTCGGTGCCGGCGGACCGGATCCAGCAAGTGGACCGGGTACTGGCCGCGGCACGCGCGGCCGGAGTCACCCGGCCCGCGGAGATAACGATCCCGGCGGCCGACGGGACCGCGTTCGCGGTGAAGGAACGACGGCTGCCGGGCACACTGACCGCCGATGCCGCGGCCGTCGACGGGGCCACCGGCACGGTCACCGATCGGCTCCCCTACGCCGAGTGGCCGTTCATGGCCAAGATGGCCAACTGGGGCATCCAGCTCCATATGGGCCTGATGTTCGGCGTGCTCAATCAGTTGTTGCTGCTGGCGGCGGCGATCGGGCTGATCACGGTGATCGTGCGGGGATATCTGATGTGGTGGCAGCGCCGGCCCACCGCAACGGCCCGCACCTTCGCGGTGGGCAGGCCGCCGCGCCGCGGCGCACTGCGCCGGTCGGCGATGCCGGCGGTGCCGGCGCTGGGCGCGGCTGCCCTGATCGGCTGGTTCGCTCCGGTGTTCGGTCTGAGCCTGCTGGCCTTCCTCGTGGTCGACGTCCTCGTCGGCGCGCTGCGCCGCGTGCGGCCGGCGGCCTGAGGGAGAAGGTCCGGTGCCACGGTAGCCGCGGCACCGGACCTTCCTCAATCGACCGGTCCGGCTCCCGGACCGGCTACGGCCTCGATGGTCCGCGCGTCGGGAAAACCCTTGCGCGCGAGGCTTTCCCGGACCTCTCGCTCGACCCGGCCGGCGGCAGCGGTATCGACCAGGGCGATGATGCTGCCCCCGAAACCGCCACCGACCATCCGTGACCCGTAGGCGCCGGCCGCGCGAGCGGCGTCCACCGCCGCGTCCAGCACCTCGGTGGACACTTCGAAATCGGCACGCAGCGAATCGTGTCCCGCATCGAGCAGCGGACCGATCTCGCGCGGGTCGGCGCCCGAGCGCAGCAGTTCCGCCACTGCGCGCACCCGGTCGTTCTCGCTCAGTACATGTCGGGCCCGCCGGTACAGCACCGGATCGGTGAGCCCGGACAGTTGCCCCGCGTCGTCGATATCGCGGAGCGATGCGACCCCGAGCGCCGCCGCGGCGGCGGCGCATTCGGCGCGCCGGGCGCCGTACCCCCCGGCCGCGTGCTCATGGGTCTGCCCCGTATCGATGACCAGCAGCCGCAGGCCGGTGGCCGCGAGATCGAATGGAATCTGGTCGAAACCGCCCGAATCGGCCGCATCGAAGGCGCGCACGTCCAGGTACAGGGCGTGTCCCGCGGTGCACAGGATGGACGCCGCCTGATCCAGGATTCCGGTGGGCGCGCCCACATAGTCGTTTTCGGCGGCCCGGGCGATATCGATCAGCTGCCGGTCGCCGACCTCCGGCGCACACAGATCACGGACCGCCACCGCGGCGGCGCAGCACAGCGCCGCCGAGGAGGAGAGCCCGGCCCCGGCCGGGACCGCGCCGTCGAAATCCAGCTCCAAGCCCGCGATCTCGTGTCCCCGGCGCCCGAACTCCGCGACGACGCCCAGCGGGTACCGCGCCCAGCCCGGCAGCAGGTCACGCTCGGTGGCCAGCGCCGCGGCCGGGAGCCGCACCGGTTCGCCCGGCCGCTGGCGCGAGCCCACCCGGACCAGATCGTCGGCGTGCCGGACACCTTCGCAGGTGACCACCAGGGGTATCGCTATCGGCAGCACGAAGCCGTCGTTGTAGTCGGTGTGCTCGCCGATCAGGTTGACCCGGCCCGGCGCCGACCATCGACGACGCCCGCCGGGGGTGATGTACTCCTCGCGTTCGGTCACCGGACCACCGTACGAGCCGCCCGCCGGTGCCCGAGATCCGCCGCGCCGCCACCATCGAGACACCTGTTACGACGTTGTTGCGCCAAGAGAGCGACAAATTCGACACTGCGTGTCATCATCGGATCCATAGTCCAGGTTTGGTGGGCCGGACGCACTGCGGACGGCTCGGACTTCCCCTCGTACAGGAACACTCGGTTTGCGTCAGCCGCCGCTCGATAGACAGGTAGAGCACGACAGACAGTTAAGGACCCAGGCCTGCGACGCGGCTCGATTTCACCGGGAATGGAGCGATCAAAGGGGGGCTGATGATCATCAGCGAACCGCAGGGAGCAGGGCGGCACGGTATCCACCGGATACGGTATGGCGCAGCGTTTTCCGTGATGGTGGGCGCGCCGCTCTTGGTGCATCTGATAGTCGGGTCCCGTCCGCTGTCGGTAGTGGCCACCTTGTTCGCGGCCGCCGGCACCGTTGTCATGATGGTCTTCGGCCTGCGCCGGCACCGTCCGTCACATCCGCTGCCGTGGTACCTGCTGGCCGGAGCCGCACTCCCCTTCGCGACCGGAACCGTGCTGCGGGAACTGACCGGCTACGCGTCCACCCCTCTCGACGAGATCTGCACACTCGTCGGTTACCTCGGCTCCGGTCTGGCGGCCCTGATGTGGCTGCGGCCGCGGCAGGCCCGGGCCCATCCCGATGTCATCCTGGATTCGGGACTGATCGGGCTCGGCGCGCTGCTGGCGTCGTGGATCTTCCTCATCGCACCTGTCCTGCACTCCGAGACCCCGGACGTCAACACGGTGACGGCGGTGGCCCTGCCGGTCTGCGATGCGCTGCTGCTGACCTTGCTGGCGCATTCGCTGGCCACCTCGAGCCGCTCGGAAACCTCGCTGCGCCTGCTACACACAGCCCTGGCGGGCGTGCTGGCGACCGATCTCGGGTACCGGCTGGTCGCGGCCGGCACCCTGAACACGGCACCGGAAGCGTTGATCCTTCCGCTGATCGGCGCGTACCTGGCCGCCGGGGCGGCGGCCCTGCACCCGACCATGGTGACGCTGGGTGCGCCGCGCACGATCCGGATCCACCATTCCCGCCAGCGCGCCAGTGTCATCGCCGTCGCCCTGGTGCTCTCCTCCCTGGTGCCGGTGGCCCGCGCCCCGCTGAGCCCGCTCGACCAGATCATCGTGTCCGCGGTGCTCGCCCTGCTGCTCATCGGATTGCTGATCCGCAGCGAACGCGCGATCGGTCACAGCGCCCGCAGCGAGCGGCGCGCCCAATACCAGGCCGACCACGATCCGCTCACCGGATTGCTCAACCGCTCCGCGCTGCTGCGGGTACTGCATCGTGAGCACCGGGACTGGGCCGAACGCGCGCTCTGTCTGCTGTTCATCGATCTCGACGAGTTCAAGGTGATCAACGACAGCTACGGGCACACCGTCGGCGACGAACTGATCGCCGAAGCCGCCACCCGGATCCGCTCCACCGTGCGCCGCGACGATGTGGTGGCCCGCTACGGCGGAGACGAATTCGTCGTCCTGGCTCCTTTGGAGCGGATGGAAGCAACCAAAATGGCCGAACGCCTGCTCGGGGTGTTCATGAAACCGTTCCAGCTCAGCACCGGCGAAGTGCCGCTTACGGCCAGTATCGGGCTGGCCTGCGGCGGCCCCCGCGATATCGACGCCAGCATCTACGACCTCATCCGCGACGCGGACGCGGCCATGTACCAGGCGAAACGGCGCGGCTTCGGCTACATGTTCCACGACTCGATCCGGTACACCCCCACCGAACCGAGCCGCCACGGCTGGCGGCCGCGGGAAACAGCTGTGTGATCCGCACTGCCGCCGGCGCCGTGGAGGCGGGCCCCGGCCCGACCAGGAACGCAGGTCCTCCGGAGAAGCAGTACAGAACCCGCTGCCGTGTGCCCGGCGAACCCGGATAGGCCCGCAACACCATCGGCGCTCAACTGTCGCCGATCCCTGGACGGTCGCCTCGCACTCCGAACCGGGGCGGATCCCGCCCGCGGAGGTGGCTCCGGGAGCGGGTCTACCGGCGAATGAGTATCAGTCCGTCAGTTCTTCGAGAAGTTTCCGCGCCTGCTCAAGTTCGGCCTGCAGCTGCTGGACCTTGGCTTCCTGGGCGCCCCGCACCGAGTCCAGTAGACCGTCCACCACCTCGGAGACCTCCGGCGGCAACAGTTTCGCCGCCTGCGCCACCGCCGTACCGGTGACCGGGATCGCCCGCGCGGTCCGCTTCTTACCCGCGGTGACATCCACGGTCCACTCACCGTCGGCGGTGCCGTTGATGGTGACGGTGACCTCCGGCGTCTTGGCCTTGCGCGCGGCCGGCGCCTTGGTCGCCTTGGGGGCGGCGGGGGTTCGCGGCGCCGTGGCCGGTTTCGGCTCGGCGGCAGCGCTCTTCACCGGGGCGGGCGCCGGTTTCCGGTCCGCGGCCGAGGGGGCGGAGGTGGACGGGGACGCGGCGGGAGTCACGGGCGGTTCCTTCTTCTCGGGGGCGGGTGGGGACGCGGGCGGCGCGGCGGCCGGCTTGTCACGCTGGGGTTTTACCATCGTGACCTCGGTGGGGCCGAAGGACAGCACATCCTTGGACCCAGTGGGCCGGATCTGCAGGAAGTCGCCGTCGGCGGGATCGCCGAGCGAGACCACCTTGCCCGACCGTCCCTCGGTGACCCCCACCGCCGCGGCGGTGAACCAGACCATCGGCGGGCGCCCCGCGTCGATCTCCGCGGCGATCTGCTCGAGGTCGTTGTCGGACAAAGGTTTCGGCTTCGCGTTCGCTGGTGTTCGCGACGGCATGGGGCACTCCGGGCAATCTCACTTGTTCGTCGAATAGCTGCGTGCACAGATGATGCCGCACCGCACCGACATTTTCACAAGCAGGCAGGGTTACGACACTCGGCCACCCATAGAACGTGTTCTATTGTGAGAGCGAATTCCGGCCACCGAAGGGAGTCACCGTGTCGCTGGACCCGACCGCCGCGGATCTGCGCGAGGCCGTTCTCGCCTCCCCTCGCGCCGTAGCGGCCCACGACCGGGCGGCGTGGGTGGGCCTGTTCGCGACCGGCGCGGTGGTCAACGATCCGGTCGGCTCGGATCCGCACACCGGATACGATGCGATCGCCCGGTTCTACGACACCTTCATCGCGCCCAACGACATCGTGTTCGACGTGGCCCACGATTTCGCCGGTCCGGCGACCGTGCTGCGCGATCTCACCATCACCATCACCATGTCGACCGGCGCCCGGGTCCGGGTGCCGATGCACCTGCGCTACGAGGTGGTCGAGCAGGACGGCACCCTGCGAATTGGATATCTGGCCGCGTACTGGGAACTGGTGCCCATGGTCGGGCAGCTCATGGGCACCGGCCCGAAGGGATGGCGGGCGGGCACTCGGCTCGGCGGCCTGCTGCTGCGCAATCAGGGCGTGCGCGGTCTGACGGGTATGGCCCGGGCGTGCACCGGTATCGGTGCCACCGGGAAGCGGATCGCGCACCGGCTGTGCGCGGCGGCGGCCGCCGGCGATACCGCGACGGTCACCGCACTGACCGGCGACCGCGGCACGGTGCGGCTGTGGTCGGGCGAGTCGATCGGCAGCGCGGAGCTGGCCGTACGAGCGCGCGGCCTACGACAGGGCAAAACACTGGCGGCGGGTCGTTCGGTTACGATCAGCGCCGATCTGCCGGCGGGTCCGGCGCTGCTGATCTTGGACTTCCACCCCACCCGGGACCGGATCGAGACCCTGCGAGTACACACGGACACTGTCCCCGCGCGGTAGCGGCCAGGTCCTCGTGCGCGGCTGGATCGGCACCCATGGCTACCGCGCCCGGAGGCGCTCGACGCGCAGGGGTGGCCGCAAACCGGCGATATCGGCACTCTCGGTCGCACCGCATCGTGACCCGGCGGGCAGCCCCCGCACGCATCCGCGTGACCGGGGGTACGACCTGGGGCGCAGCCTTCGCGCACCACCCCCGGCCACACATTCGCACTCATCCCCCCACGGCACGATTGCACACCGGCTCCGCGCGCTCTATTTACTGAGACGCCGAGTCCCGGTAAATTCGTCCGTAGAGAGATGTACGCCATACGCACGAGGAGGCACCGATGACGCCGTCGACTCTGCCGCGGGTTCCCAAGCTGGACACCCGGTACCGCGAGACGCTGGAAACACTGTCGGAGGGCTCGGTGCACCGCCGGTTCGATCCGTATCTGGACATCGATTGGGATGCACCCGAACACGCCCTCGACCGCGACGATCCCCGATGGATCCTCTCCCCCGACTACGATCCGCTCGGCGCCACCCGCTGGTATCGGGAACTGCCGCCGGCGAAACAGATCGAGATCGGCCGCTGGCGGATCGCCAATGCCGTCAAGGTCGGCGCGGCCTTCGAAACCGTGCTCATCCGCGGGATGATGCAGTACATCGCGAAACTGCCCAACGGGTCGCCGGAATTCCGCTACTGCCTGCACGAGATGACCGAAGAGTGCAACCACATCCAGATGTTCCAGGAGCTGGTGAACCGGATCGGCGACGATGTCCCCGGGATGCGGCCGATCTTCCGGGCGCTCTCCCCGTTCATCGGGGTGGCCGGTGGCTACGCCCACGTGGTGCTGTTCCTGGGCATCCTCGGCGGCGAGGAGCCGATCGACCACTACCAGAAGGCGATGATCCGCAACGGCGCGAACCTACCGCCGCTGGTGGTGCGGACGATGGAGATCCATATCGCCGAGGAGGCGCGCCACATCTCCTTCGCGGGAGAGTTCCTGCGCGCGCATATCGCGAAGCTCGGACCGGTTTCGACCGCGCTGTGCGGGCTGTCCTTCCCGCTGGCGCTGCGCTGGCTGGCCGGGGAGATCATGGCGCCGCCGCCGGAGTTCGCCCGTCGCTTCGACGTGCCGCGCGAGGTCATCGAGGAGGCGTTCTGGCGGAGCCCGAACTCGCGCCGGATCCTGTCCGGCTACTTCGGCGATATGCGGACCCTCGCCGACGAGCTCGGCCTGATGAACCCGGTCACCTCGCGGCTGTGGCGGGCACTCGGAATCGACGGCGACCGCTCGCGCTACCGCAGCGAACCGGAACGCCGGGTTCGGGCCTCGGTGGCCTGACCCGGAACGGCCGGGCCGACCGACGACGTTCGGCCCGGTCGACGGCCCCGCGCACTCACGGGGCCGAACCACGCAGTCCGGCGACCACCTGCGCCAGTTCCCGGTCCGGGTCCACCGTCACACCGACCGTCCGGGCCGCGCCGTCGAGGATGTACCAGGCGTAGCCGGAGAGGTCCGCGACCATCTCCGCTCGCGTCCGGCTCGGCTCCGGATCGGCGACCCACGCGGCCAGCACCCCTTCGACCATGGTCACCACGGCGAACGGCACCGGCTCCAGCGCGGCCGACTCCACCTCCATGATGCGGGCGATCGCATCGATCAGCTCGCGTGACCGCTCGGCGATCCGGATCTTCAGGCTGGAGACGGCGTCCACGCTGTCGGGCCCGCCGACCGGCGGGCCGGTCCGCGCGAACGCGGCCAGGTTGGGGTGGTCGCCCATCCAGTCCGCGACCGCGCGAACCGTTCGGGTGATGATCTCGCGCACCGAGCCGCACGATACGTCCAGCTGCGCGTCCAGCACGGCCCCCAGATCGTCGATCAGGTACGACCGGATGCGCCGGTCCAGATCCTCCCGGCCGCTGAACTGCCGGTACACCACGGATTTGGCGACTCCGGCCCGTTCGGCGATCTGCCGCACGGGCACATCCGCGCCCAGCGGCTTCTCCTCCAGCAGTTCGACCGCGGCCCGCAGGATGCGCAACTGACGCTCGGTATTGTGCTGTTCCCAGCGCGCCTCGTATCCGTTGATCTCCCCCGGAATCCGCGATCGCGACGACGCCACCGACATGCCTGGCAGTCTACTCAGCACCGCTGCCGGGAGCGGCCGCTCCCGCGTCGTTCTGCTCCGTCGACCGCCCTACCGGGGATTTCTTCACCGGGATTTCATATGCCGCGCCGTTCTGCACGATCAAATGAAAGCACATTTACACCGGCATCAATTCGAGATTGCGCGCATACATTACGCAATACATTCGCTATATATTACAAACCGGTCGTTTTGTCGACTCCGGAAGCGACGACGCATCGCGTAGCATCGGAAGATGTTCTCGCACAGACACATCCAGAATACCGTGCAGACAGATGGTTCCACCAGGAATAAGTTACGGGCTGCCCACGGATTCCAATCTGTGGGCAGCCGGTGCGAAAAACGCTAGAATTGCGGCACATTGGTACCGGGCGGGTCCGGCGATCTGCTGTCACTACGTTGCTCGGTCGCGGGAATTCCGGCGACACCGGTTACGGGGGGCGGCGCAAACGGAGCAGCGTACGAATACGCGCAGCGACCCGCCGGCGCACCACGCGTACAGGAGGCAAGGATGCCCGACAACACCGGCCCCGAGGAGAACGACGTGGAATCGACCGCCGAGCACGCACCCGTGATCTGGCCGGAGCCCAGCCGGCTGGATTCCTGGTGGCGCGACATCATGACCGATCCGACCGCCGCGGCTTCGGTCGCGGAGTCCGAACCGGCGCCCCCGAGCCTCACCCGTAACGGCTGAGCCGCCCACCGGCCCATCCGCCGGGCCCGGCGCCGCAAGGCGTCGACACCCGTCGCCGATCCGGCGCCGGACCACCAGGCGATACCGCGCCCGGGCATCGCGGCGCCCGCATATGGACACCCGTCGAAGCAGTCCGCCTACTCGAGATACTCGTCGCGGCCGCGCGCGGCTAAGCGTCTCCCACCGTGGGCGTGAGCCGGACCAATGGGATCTCCCGGTCGGTGCGCTTCTGGTAATCCCCGTATACGGGATAGGCGGCGGTGATCCGGGACCACAGCGGCGCCCGCTGCTCCGCGGAGAGGACATGTGCGGTCATCGGCCGGCGCGGACCGTTGCGGAACGAGACCTCGACGGCAGGATTGTCGCGAAGGTTCCGGTACCACGCCGGATGGGTCGGGTCGCCGGCCCGGGACGCGACGATGATGTAGTCGTCGCCCTCGACGACCGGAGCGGTCAGCATGACCGAGCGCGGTTGCCCGCTCTTACGGCCGACGGTGGTCAGTTCCAACGCCGGCATCCCGAAGTATTCGGTGCCGAGACGGCCGAAGCTGATACGCAGCAGAGCTCGGTGCACGGTGTTGACGGCCTTCAGCGTGAAATCAGATGGCACGACGGTTCATCCCCTCCGGTTCGCGGCAGTTGATACAGCAAAGCAGCTCGGTCGGCGTCCGGCAACGCCGCACACTCCCCCCTCCGCCGGAGCCCGCCGGCGGGTGCTGCATGGCGAACCGCTACCGCCGGAGCCCATGACGCCACCGGGTTCCGCCGTGGAAACCCGCCCGGCGCTGTACGGCGGCAGCGAACTCGCCGACCTGCTGCGCACCCGGCACGTCACCCACGCCTTCGTGACACCCGTCGCGCTGGCCGTACCCGAATCGGTTGCCCCATGCCCATCGAGGGCAGCCGGCGGGCGGCTGTGCACCCTCGGCATCGCCGCCCGAAAGGCCGTTGAATTGCACCGATGTAATTTATCGGATGCATGCCTGCTATTACTGATTCGCCCGATCATAAATGCTTCTCGACCATCCGTTTCGAACGATCTTCGCCGCCCGGAACCGGCCCCGAGGCGCTATCTTTGATGTAATAGCTACATGATTGCCCATTCTTTTGCTGCGGCAACGCATCCGGCCACCGGCGGGCCCACCACCCTGGGCAGCACGCCGAACCTTTACCGACCCAGGACGATTCGGGCAGGACGGCAGCTCGCGTGAGCGCCGCGAGAGCCGGTCGCCGGACCGGCCTCGGCGACGCCATTCCCGCCGGCCGATCGCATGACGGAGAACCACCCACGACCGTCGAGCTCCGCGGCGACGTCGGTCGGCTCAGCCCTCCCAGGGGCAGGGGCGGCGGGCGCCGGGCGGCGAGGCCCCGACACAGAAAAGGGAAGGTCCCGGAGAGATTCTCTCCGGGACCTTCCCTGTAGTAGCGGGGACAGGATTTGAACCTGCGACCTCTGGGTTATGAGCCCAGCGAGCTACCGAGCTGCTCCACCCCGCGTTGGGTGTCCCCAACACTACGCACTACCTGTCGCAACACCAAAACGTGCCGCTGAGCTGGCCTTGCGGCGATCACAGGCGGGCCCCGAGCAGCCGAGGCGGCGTCCGATCGCGCGGCGGCAGCCGCCCTGTGACGTCCGGCCGGCCCGACCGGACCATAGAAACGGAGAAGGCCCCGGAACCGTGGTTCCGGGGCCTTCTCCGTTAGTAGCGGGGACAGGATTTGAACCTGCGACCTCTGGGTTATGAGCCCAGCGAGCTACCGAGCTGCTCCACCCCGCGTTGGGTGAACACAACATTACACACGGCTGCCGATGACTGCCAAATCGCCAGCTCAAAGCGCGTATCGGCCGGCGAACCCGCGGGCCGAACCGGCGGCCACCGGGTGCCCACCGGACCCTCTCGGCAACCAACGACGTTCTCGCGCCCGGGGCTCCACAGCGGCAAATCAGACAGTAGGCCTCAAAACGTTAACGGTGCGATTGCCCGTTGTCCCGATCGCTATACGCGTGACACGAATTACCCAAATTCGGTGATCCCGGTCACATTTCCGTGTTGTCGAAGACCGCCATGGGTACCGGAAAAATCCGTTTATGACCTGGACTTTTTCATATATTCCCGCTTTGCACCAAACGACGTATTGATAGTTATCGATACGTGATCTGACGAGATTTCTTCGTTACCGTCGTTCGCAGGCCCCGACCAGACCGGGACGGGCCGACCGAACCGGAGAACGCCGGCAACCCTGTCCCACGGTTCGGATCAAACCCCGACACATCACCTGGGGACAGGGGCACGCAAGCTTCCAACGCGCTGCCGGTGGGCACAGGGAGGGATTCGCATATGTCCAAGACCCGAAAGTTCAGCACCCGCGTTCTCGGCATGACCGCTATCGCCGGGGCCCTCGTTGCCGTACCGTTCGGTCTTTCCACCGCCACCGCAACGGCTGCCTCGGGCAACTGGGACGCCGTCGCCGAGTGCGAGAGCAGTGGCAACTGGTCCACCAACACCGGCAACGGCTTCTACGGCGGCCTGCAGTTCACCCAGAGCACCTGGGAGGCCAACGGCGGCAACGGCAGCGCCGCGAATGCCAGCCGTGAGGAGCAGATCCGCGTGGCCGAGAACGTCCTCGCCACTCAGGGCCCCGGTGCGTGGCCGGTGTGCGGCCAGTACCTGTGACCCGGCCCGGCGCGCGCTGAGCGCGACGCCATCCAGTGCGTACGAAGAGGCGGGGGGGCACAGCACCCTCGGCAGCCCGCACGGAGGGTTTGTGGCCCCGCGGACCGCGCCACCCCCCCCCGCCCGCCCCCCCGCCGGCG
>NZ_JBFAHF010000023.1:0-53678 GCF_040654015.1 Nocardia sp. NPDC050799 | reverse complement strand
CGCGCCTAACCGCTGTACCCGCAACCGGATCCGGACCCCTTCTACACCGCACCCCCCGAACTCGCCGAACTTGCCATCCATCCGGATGGCAGCGCCTCTTCGTGGTTTCCGGCCCGGAATCCGACCGGACCCCGCGGCCGCTCACCGCGCGGAGCCGCCAGGGACCGGCTCCGCGCCGGGAGCGGGCTGCTACCTACCCCCGCCGGCGTCCTGATACGCCTTCACGGCGGCGTCCAGCTCGTCCAGTGCCCGGCCGAAGTCCTCGAAGTTTCCGGTACGCATGGCGGCGCGCACCTCTTCGATCTTGCGGCCCAGCTCCGCCGCCGCGGCATCCCGCGCGGCCGAACCGGTGCTCGCGGGCGGCGGGGCCGAGCCGTTGGGTGTCGCCGCGCCCTGATCCTGCGAATCATTGCCCTGGGGCTGCGGCGGCGCTGCCCCGGGGTTGGGCCTGGTGGCTGGATCACCGCCGGACGGGGTGGCCAATGCGCCGGAGCCGGGTAGCACCTGGTTCAATGCGTCGGCCAGCGTCGAACCGTAACCGACCTTCACGCTGCCGGCCTGGTCGCGGTAGCTGACCAGCACGCGCAGCAGCTGCGGGAAGGTCGCCGTGTTCTGGCCGGTATTACGCTCGTTGTAGAACGGCTCCACATAGAGGATGCCGCCGTCGGCCACCGGCAGGGTGAGCAGATTGCCGTATCTGATCTTGTTCGAGTTCGACAGCAGCGTCTTCTCCTGGGAGACCTGCGGCGCTGTCGTCATCGTGTTCTGCGTCTGCTGCGGACCCTGGGTCTGCGTATCGGTCGGCAACTGCAGAATCCGGAACTTGCCGTAACCGTCCGGATCGGAGCGCACCGATATATAGGAGGACAGGAACTGCCGGTTGTACCCGACCATCGCACTGGTCAGATTGAACACCGGCTTACCGGTCTCCGGATCGCCGAGCAGCACATAGTACGGCGGCTGGCTGGCCGACACCCCCTCCACCGTCGGATCGGCGGGCACCGACCAGAACGCGTTGTTGGTGAAGAACTCGCGCGGATCGTCCACGTGGTACTTGGTCAGCATCTCGCGCTGCACCTTGAAGAGATCCTCCGGATACCGGAAGTGCTCGCGCAGCTCGGGGCTGATCTCGCTCTCCGGGATCACCGCGTCCGGGAACACTCCCCGCCAGGCCTGCAGGACCGGGTCGCTGGGGTCGGTCTCGAACAGCTTGACCGTGCCGTCGTAGGCGTCGACGGTGGCCTTCACCGAGTTGCGGATGTAGCTGACCTCTTTGCGTGGCAGCAGCCGACCGGTGCGCTGGTCGACACTGTCCTCGACCGCGCCCTCGAGCGAGGTCGTCTGGGCGTAGGGGTAGCTGTCGAGCGTCGTGTAGGCGTCCACGATCCAGACGATGCGCCCGTCCACGACCGCCGGATAGGCGTTACCGTCCGGGGTCAGCCACGGCGCGACCTTCTGTACCCGGTCCCGCGGCGAACGGTTGTACAGGATCTTCGAATCAGCGCTGATCGCCGAGGAGAACAGGATATTGCGTTCGGCGTACTTGGCCGCGAACGCCAGCCGGTTGAACCAGTTCCCGATCGGCACACCGCCGGCGCCGTCGTAGGTGAAGCGGGCCTGGTCGGTGTCGTACTCGCGGGGGTTCTGGCCGTCCTTCGTACCGACGATGGCGTAGTCGGGATCGGACTGCGAGATCAGCTCGCCGTAGTAGATACGCGGCTGATCGACCTTGATCCGCTGTTGATCCTTCGGCGTGAACAGATCACTGACCAGGAAGATGGGATAACCCGAATCACTACTGCCACCCGCGGCGTTGGGATCTTCGGATTGCGGCCGGTTGACCCGGTTGGCGGGCGCGGCGACGAACCCGTTGCCGTGCGTGTAGACCGTGTGCTTGTTGATCCAGTCGGTCTGGTTACCGCTCAGGGTGGCCGGAGACAGTTCGCGGGCAGCCACGATGTAGTCCTGGATCTGGCCGTTGAGCGAATACCGGTCGATATCGAGCGCCTCGGGGAAGCCGTAGAAGTTTTTCAGCTGCCGCAACTGGGTGAAGGTCGGGGACAGGATGTTGGGATCCAGCAGGCGGGCGTTGGCGATGGTGGCATGGTCCACCGCCACGTTCACCGGATTCTTGCTGCTCTCCCCTTTGTAGTCGACGTATTCGATCTTGTCGTCGGTGATTCCGTAGGCTTCCCGGGTAGCGGCGATATTGCGCTCGATGTACTCGCTTTCCTTCTCCGCCGCGTTCGGGCGCACCGAGAACTGCTCGACCATGAGCGGCCACACCGCACCCACCAGCACCGAGGAGAGCACCAGCAGCGCCGCCGCCATCGCGGGCACCCGCAGATCACGCAGCACGATCCCGGCGAAGAAAGCCAGCGCGCAGATGATCGCGATGGACATCAGGATCAGCTTGGCCGGCAACACCGCGTTGATATCGGTGAACGAACCACCGTTGAAGGTGGGTTCCTTCCGGCTGCTCATCAGCAACTGATAGCGGTCGAACCAGTACGCGACGGCCTTCAGCAGCACGAAGATCCCGGCCAGCACCGCGAGCTGGACCCGCGCCGGAGTGGTAAGCACGCCCTCGCGCCCGGTCAGCCGCAAGCCACCGAAGATGTAGTGGGTCACCAGGCTCGCGAAGAACGCGATCACCGCGGCGACGAACAACCAGTTCAGCACCATCCGGTAGAACGGCAGATCGAAGGCGTAGAAGCCCACATCGAGACCGAACTGCGGATCGGTGCGGCCGAACGAACCGCCGTGCAGGAACAACTGCACGGTGACCCAGTTCGACTGGGCGACCAGTCCGGACAGCACACCCAGCAATGCCGGGATACCGAGCCCGAACAATTTCAGCTTGCCGAGCACCGTCGTCCGATACCGGGCGATCGGATCACCGGCGCCCGAGGTCGGCACGAACACCGGGCGTGATCGGTAGGCCAGCAACAGGGCGAGCCAGACGATCGCCCCGACCAAGAGCGCGACCACCGCGAACACCGCGACCCTGGTCAGCAGCACGGTCAGGTAGACGCCGCGGAAATCGACCTCCCCGAACCACAGCCAGTTCGTATAGGTATCGATGAGCCGGGGCCCTACCAACAGCAGTGCGGCCAGCACCACCGCAGCCACCAGCAGCAGACGGCTGCGCCGGGACAGCGACGGTAAACCGGCGGGGGGGCGCATGCCCACGATGCCACGCTCCAGGGTCCGGCGGCGAATGAGCCGGTAGCGCCACCGGCCGCTGCGCCGCAGTCCGAATTGTTGAGGTCGGGCCCGTACGGACCCTCTGGGCCCACTCTACGGAAAACGGACATCTTCGCGACCGCAGGGTTCGAGCGGTGTCGCGGCGGCGGATGCGAGGATGGTCGGGTGAGCGCCGATCTGCATGCCGAAATCGTCCTTGCCCGTTCCGTCCACGAGGTCGCGGAGTTCGTGGACGCCGAGGGCTGGGGAAGATCACCACAGATGTTCGCGCTGGTGCGAACCGCGGATCTGGTGGCCGCCGAACCCGCGCTCATCGACGAGGTCGACGCCGCGGACGAACTGACACCGATCGCCCAGGACCCCCTGCCCGATCATGTGGCCGGCGGATCGATGGCGCTCGACGAATTCCTCGCCACCACCAGTTGGCCCCCGGCGGTGGCGGGCTGTGTGCTGGTGCAGGAGATCGTGGTACTCCCACCGGACGCCGAGGAGGATCTCGACGAGGCCCTCACTCCGCTGCTGGCCGATGCGGACGCCGCCGACGCGGCCGGCCGGGCCGCCGCCCACGCGCACCCGGGACGGCGCGAGGCCCGGCTCTTCGCGGCTGTGCTGCGTTCGGGAAACAGCCTCTGCCTGTTGCAGCTACGGCCCGAAGAGGACGACGAGGACGGCGCCGACCTCGACCTGCGCACCTACCCGAACCTCGCGCCGAACCTGGTGGAAGCGCTGCGGCAAACATTCGAGGAATCCGCCGACTGAACGGCGAACGCCCGGGTCCGTGGGCCCGGGCGCACGGACTCCGCCGTCCTCGAATTTTTCAGCCGCAGCCGACGACTTCCTGCCCCGCCGACAGATCCTCGAGCGCCTGCACCGCGCCCGCCAGCGTCTCCACCCGCACCAGCCGCAGACCGTCGGGGACCCGCTGACTCGCCTCGTTGCAGTTACCCGCCGGGACCAGGAACGTTTCCGCGCCCGCCTCCTGGGCCGCCATCATCTTGTACTGGATCCCACCGATCGCGCCGACCTTGCCGTCCTCGTCGATGCTGCCGGTCCCCGCCACGAAAGTCCCGCCGTCGAGGTCGCCGGGACTCAATTTCTCCACCAGCGCCAGACTGAACATCAAACCGGCCGACGGACCACCGATATCGGCCAGATTGAAATCGATCTGCATGGGCGGCGCCGCGGATTCGGTGGGTGTCAACCCCAGGAACCCCTTGGCGGCGTCGTCGGGCCGGGCACCGAGCGTGATGTTCGCGGTCTGCTCGGCGCCGTCGCGGCGGTACACCACCGGCACCACGGTCCCGGGGGCCCGGCTCGACGCCTCATTGAGCACATCCTGGGTGGTCGCCACCGACTTACCGTTCACGCTGACGAGCTGATCCCCGGCCCGCAGCACGTCCTGGGCCGGAGCGCCTTCGGCGACCTTGTGCACGAACACCGCCGTCGGCAGGTTCAGCTGACGCATCGCCGCGACCTCGGCATTGCTCTCCGAGGTCGTGAACTCCTGCTCGTTCGATTCGTCGACCTCCTCCCGGGACACCCCGGGCGGATACACCTCGGCGCGCGGCACGATCCCGTGCCGGCCGCTCACCCAGAAACCGAGCGCCTCGAAAATCGTCAGACCGTCCCGCACCGCGACCGTGGTCATGTTCAGCTGCCCGGCGGTTCGATCGACCTCGGCCCCCGACACCTGCACGACCTCGAGACCGTCCACTGTCCCGAGTGTATCGACGGTGGGTCCGGGCCCCAGCGCCACGAACGGCACGGTGAACACACTGCCCACCACACCGAACAACACAACCGGGACAAGAGCGACCAGGAGCGTGATGATCCGACGATTCACCCGGCCAACACTAGCCATCCGCTCCCGCACAATGCGGGACAGGCACGCGCGCGATCCACGAGATCGCCCCCTCCGGACCCGGCGAGATCACACCAGACGCGCGAGCGCCTGCTTCACCTCGGCCAGGGACGGATTGGTGGCGGTCGAACCGTCGGCGAACTTCACGGTCGGCACCACATGGTTGCCGTTGTTCACGCTGCCGACGAACTCCGCCGACGCCGGATCGTCCTCGATATCGATCTCCACATAGCTGATCCCGGCCTCTTTCAGCTGGGTCTTCAACCGCCGGCAGTAACCGCACCAGGTGGTCGAGTACATGGTCAGATCAGGGGTCACGTCAGTCACGAACAGAGCAACACCCACCGGGCCACGTTTATTGCCGCGTCATTTCCGTTCTTCCCGGCGCCGCCGACCGGGCACTCGGGCCCACGCATAGACTTCCCCGGGTGGGCGCAGTCGATCTATCCGAGTTGGACTCGGAACAGGCCGCCGCCGTCCGCGCGCCGCGCGGGCCCGTCTGCGTGCTGGCCGGCGCGGGTACCGGGAAGACCCGCACCATCACCTATCGCATCGCGCATCTGGTGGCGGCGGGGCAGGTGCGGGCGGACCAGGTACTGGCCGTCACGTTCACCGCCCGGGCGGCCGGGGAGTTGCGGGCGCGGCTGCGGGCGCTCGGGCTGGGGGCGGCCGCCTCGACCGTGCAGGCCCGGACCTTTCATGCCGCGGCGCTGCGGCAGCTGCGGTATTTCTGGCCGCAGGTGGTCGGGGAGGTGCCGTGGCGGATGCTGGACAGTAAGTTCCCGGTGGTCGCGCGGGCCGCGAACCGCGTGGGTCTGGCTTCCGGGACCGAGAGTGTGAAGGATCTACTCGGCGAGATCGAATGGGCCAAGTCCTCGCTGGTGGCGCCGGAGGATTACGCCGCGGCAGCCGATGCCCACCGCCGGGACACGCCGTTCGCGGCCGCCCGGGTCGCGGAGGTCTACGCCGCCTACGAGTCGGTGAAGACCACGCCGGAGGGTCTGCTGCTGGATTTCGACGATCTGCTGCTGCACACCGCCGCCGCGCTCGAGGACTATCCGTCGGTCGCCGACGAGTTCCGGGAACGCTACCGATGCTTCGTCGTCGACGAATACCAGGACATCACCCCGCTGCAGCAGCGGGTCCTGGACGCCTGGCTGGGGGACCGCGACGATCTCACCGTCGTCGGGGACGCCAACCAGACCATCTATTCGTTCACCGGAGCCGGGCCGGGCCGGTTGCTGGATTTCTCCCGCCGGTTCCCGGAGGCGACCGTGGTGCGGCTCGAGCGCGACTACCGGTCGACTCCGCAGGTCGTCGACCTCGCCAATCGGGTGATCGGGATGGCGCAGGGCCGGATCGCCGGGACCCGGCTGCAGTTGATCGGGCAGCGGCCGGACGGACCGGAGCCGGAGTTCGCCGAATACGCCGAACTCGCCGCGGAAGCGGCCGATATCGCCCGCCGGATCGAGGAACTCCTGGCCGGTGGCACCCCGGCGGCCGAGATCGCGGTCCTGTACCGGATCAACGCCCAATCGGAGGCCTACGAGCAGGCACTGACCGAGCGCGGGATCGCCTATCAGGTTCGCGGCGGCGAGGGTTTCTTCCAGCGGCCGGAGGTACGCCAGGCGGTGCAGGAGTTGCGCAAGGCGGCGTCCCGCGACGACCTGCCCGAAACGTCACGGTCCGGGAAGAACCTGGTGAGCCTCGTGCGAGCCGCGCTGGCACCGATCGGTCTCACCGCGTCCGCGCCGGTGGGCGCGCAGGCCCGCCAGCGCTGGGAGTCCCTGACGGCGCTGGTCCGGCTGACCGAGGAACTCGTCGAGCACGAACCGGGTCTGGAACAGACCGGACTGCTGCGCGAACTCGCCGCGCGGGCCGAAGCCCGGCATCCACCGACCGTGCAGGGCGTGACCCTGGCCTCGTTGCACGCGGCCAAGGGCCTGGAGTGGGACGCGGTGTTCCTGGCCGGGCTCACCGACGGCACCCTGCCGATCTCCTACACACTCAACGGTGACGGGTCGGTCGCCGATGCGGCGGCGCTGGAGGAGGAGCGCCGGCTGCTCTACGTGGGGGTGACCCGGGCCCGGGTCCACCTCCGGTTGTCGTGGGCGCTGAGCCGAGGAGACGGTGACCGCCGGGCACGGCGGCGCTCCCGGTTCCTCGCCGGGCTGGTGCCCGACGGCTCCCCCGCGTCCCCGATCGCCGCCCCGGCGCGACCCGCCGCGGACGCCAACCGGCCGGTGTGCCGGATATGCGGTCGTGCGCTGCTCGATTCGGAGGCGCTGCTGCTGCGCCGGTGCAAGAACTGTGTGGGACAACCGGATACGGAACTGCTCGGCGCTCTCCAGGATTGGCGCCGGGAGAAGGCGGCCGAACTCGCCGTGGATCCGCGCGGGATCCTCGGTGTGAATACGCTCACCGCGATCGCCGAGCAGCTGCCCGATGACGAAGCCGCGCTGGCCGCACTGGGTATCGACGAGAGCAAGATGCGCAAGTACGGGGCCGAAGTGCTGGCCATCATCCGGTCCCGGCGCCGTTCGATCGCCGGCCGGTAGCCGCAATCAGGCAAAACTGCAGGTAGAAAATAGGTTGTCGACTCCCGCGAGATTGCTTAAGGTGGAAATCGCGCTCGGGAGGGTACATCCACGCGCACAGTTGACACACAGTTGAGATCACGACCACGAGTACAGGAGGGAGGCAGTCAGATGAACGGCACAACGAACTACGGCTTCGTCACCGTAGCGCCGAATATGCGGTCGTCCGCTGCTTCCCGGGGGTTCCTCGCTTTGCAGGGGACCGGCCTGTCCTGCCTCGATATTGCCGGTGATCAGGCACGTATCCGCTATTCGCATCAGCCGAACATCGTCGAATCGCAGGACCAGTCCATCGTGAACTGGCACCCGGGGGCTGCTCTGGCAGCCGCCGGCTCCTTCGCTATCGATCCCGCCGCAGCACCCGCAGTGGCAGATAAGCGACCGGAAAGCCTTCGCAAAGGACACCGAGCGACCGTGAACAGGCGGCCCCACAGCCGACCAAGGTAGGGATCAACCCCACACCTCCTGGCCACGGGACGCAGATGCGAAACCGTGGCCACAATTTTTTTGGCCTTCAGCCCACAAGGCACCGGTTTCGCAGAACGAACACCGAACCGCTGCACAACAAGCTGAAGGAGAACGACGTGGTCACCACCACCCAGAGCTGGCCGTCGGCCACCACTGATGTGGCGTGTAGCACCGTGGCAACCGATCCGGGGGGCCAGCGGCAGCGCGTCCTGCCCTGTCGAGCGGGCGATCCCGACCTGTGGTTCGCCGAGAGCCCGGTCGAGCTGGAAGAGGCCAAGGCGCTGTGCGCGTCCTGCCCGATCCGTAAAGGCTGCCTGACCGCGGCCATCGATCGGCGGGAGCCGTGGGGCGTCTGGGGCGGCGAGATCTTCGACCAGGGGGTCGTCATCGCCCGTAAGCGCCCGCGGGGCCGGCCGCGCAAGGTCGCCAGCTGTGTCTGACCGGCACTCCGTGTCCCTCGCGGACGTCCACCCACACCGGAAACGAGCCGCTCATCGCTTCGTCGATGAGCGGCTCGTTCGCTTCTGTACCGGTATCGATATGCGCGCGGCGATCACCGGGATCCGGGAAACTCCAGCGCTGTAATACTTTTCAGGCGCTGTCCCGCTGCTCCCGGAAACCGGGCAGCCAGGTGGCGGCCAACTGCATGAACGGCACCTCGGCATCGAGCTGGGCACAGATACCGATGGATCCGCCGAGCACCCGGAAGATCATCAGGTATTCGGCGGGCAACATCATCGCCCGCGCGGTCTTCATCTCCGGCGAGGAGTAATCGGTCGCCTTACCCGCCACCCGCTGCATCCAGCGCCTGGTGAAGTGGAACGATTCGGTGCGGATCGGGTCGGTGAACGGGCGCAGGTACTCCGCGATCTCGGTTTCGGTGAGCGTTCTGCCCGGCTGCACCCAGCCGTTGGCGTGCAGAATCTCGGTGAGTTCGCCGTACTCCTCGGCGACCGCCAGCACGAGGATCCGGCCCAGCAGGTCCGGGAATCCGCCCGGCAGCGGTGCGCAGGCGCCGTAGTCGATCACCGCGAGCTTGCCCTCCGGGGTGATCATGAAATTGCCCGGATGCGGGTCGGCGTGCAGCAGACCCACCGTTTCCGGGGCGGAGAAATGGAACCGTCCCATCAACCCGGCCACCCGGTCGCGCAGGGCCCGGGTCCCCTCCGGATCGGCCTGGCCGGCGCTGATGATCGTGGAAACCGGTGTACCGTCGAGCCATTCGCTCACGATCACCTTCGGCGCACTGGCGACCACTTTGGGCACCACGAATTCGGGATGTCCGTCATAGGCCTTGCTGAACGCCCGCTGATTCGCGGCCTCGTTGCGGTAGTCCAGTTCTTCTTCGGTGCGCTCGGTGATCTCGGCGAGCAGCGGTTTCACATCGGCGCCGGGAATGACCTTCGCGAATAAGCCGGTCATCCGGTTCAGGGTGCGCAGATCGGCGCGCAGCGCCTCATCGGCCCCCGGGTACTGCACCTTCACCGCGACCCGCCGCCCGTCCGACCACACCGCCCGGTGCACCTGGCCGATACTCGCCGATGCGGCCGGAGTGTCCTCGAACGACTGGAACCGCTTACGCCAATCGGTACCGAGCTGCTGGTCGAGGACGCGGTGCACGGTGGCGGCGGGCATCGGAGGCGCGGCGGCCTGCAGTTTGGTGAGCGCCTCGCGATAGTGCTCGCCGAACTCCTCCGGGACCGCGGCCTCCATCACACTGAGGGCCTGGCCGAATTTCATCGCGCCGCCCTTGAGCTCCCCGAGTACGGCGAACAGCTGTTCGGCCGCCTTCTGGTTCAGCTCCGTGTTGATCTCTTGACGATCGCCACCCGCGAGCTTCCTGCCGAAACCGACCGCGGCGCGCCCCGCTACTCCCAGCGGGATCTTTGCCAACTTCGCATTGCGGGACATGGGCCGGCGCACGATCTCAGACACTCCCCCATAATGGCCGACAACCCCGCTTCACTGCCACGAAAAACCGGAGAGAATTACCCTCGTCACCGAATGTGAATGTCATCACACGGTCTCGCCCACTGTGCTTCCGAGACAATCGCAGCGGGGGTGCGGCGCCCATAACCGGCGATCGAGAGTCCGGGTATCGAGATCGAGCTCGAGGGTTCTGTTCAGCGTTTCCGGCGGGAAACGCGGCTCGCAGGCGATGATCGTCTCGAGCTCGCCCAGCGCGAGCGCGGCCACCGCGGCGATCCCGGCGGGGCTGGCATGACCGGTTCGTCCGAGCAGTTGCGCGGCCAGTCGCGGCCATTCCGCGTCGTGATCGACTCTGGTCAGGTCCGCGCAGCGCAGGCAGCTGGTCCGGCCCGGCTGGACCAGCGGTCCGACGATCCCCTTCCCGTCGCGGAGCCGCACGACGAGATGGGCGATCCGCGCATGGGACAGATCGCGCACCAGCCGGGGATCCGGGATCAGGGCGTCGGCGAGCACCACGAGGTCGGCGGGCCGGGCCCGGCCGTCGATCTCACCGCGGTAGTCGCGCGAGCGCTGTGGGCGGATTCCCAGCTCACGCAGACCCGCGGTGATCGCGTCGGTGAGCGGACCGATGCCGTGCACCCGGATCGACCGCACGCGACCGGCCGGGCGGGGCGGGTGGACCAGTAGGCCCGCGGTATCGATCATCGTGAACAGGGCCGTGGCCTGCGCCGGTTCCAATCCGAGCGAGCGGGCCCGCCAGATGATCGCGGGTTTGCTGTTCAGTCCGTCGATCAGCCGGAGGAAACCCAGCACCTGCCGGGTCTCCAGTCCCGGCGCCACACAGAGCACCGCGGTATCGGGATCCCAGCCCAATTGGACCTGCCCGGTGGACCGGACCAGGATCGGCACCCGAGGATGCAGCAGGGGGCCACGTGGCCGGAGCATCGTCATACCGGAAGTATGCGAGTGCCGTTGCGTCGCAACGGGTTCGCGCACCGGGTTGTCCACAGGATTCCGCCCTGTGGACAACTCCGTTTCCCGAGGTGAGCGGGTGTCCGCGACAGCTCCGCGGGCGCCCGCGGAGAGTCGTACGGAACAGGCCCCGGAATTACCGCCGGGGCCTGTCGATCCGCTACTTCTTACCGGATTCCGGATCCTCCGGATCGGATTCGGGACGTTGTTCGCCGCCCTTGTCGCTCTCACCCTCGGTCTTCGCCGCCTCGCGTTCGGCGGCCTCGGTGGCGGCCAACTGCGCGAGCGGGTCGTCGAACGCGCCCGAGCCACCGCCGATCACCGAATCGATGAACCCGGCGGGCGCGTCGAGATCGGCGGCGTCGGGGAGCAGATCGGGATGCGCCCACACCCCGTCACGCGCGTCGATACCGGCGTCGTCGGTGAGTCGCTGCCACAGGGTGGCCGCCTCACGCAACTTGCGCGGACGCAATTCCAGACCGACCAGCGTGGCGAAGGTCTGTTCGGCGGGACCACCCGTGGCCCGGCGACGGCGCAGTGTTTCGGCGAGCGCGCCCGCACCCGGCAGTCGATCGCCCACAGCCGCGGCCACCACCACCTGAACCCAGCCCTCGATGAGGGCGAGCAGGGTTTCCAGCCGGTCCAGCGCCTGCTTCTGCTCGGGCGTGGTCTGCGGCTCGAAACTGCCCTGGGCGAGAATCTCCTCGAGCTTGGACGGATCGGTGAGCGCGGACGGATCGAGATTGCGGGCGGCGTCCTCGAGGGCCGAGAAGTCCATGGTGATCCCGCGCGCGTAATCCTCGACGGCGGCGAGGACCTGCTGGCGCAACCAGGGCACATGAACGAACAGCCGCTGGTGGGCGACCTCGCGGGCGGCGAGGAACACCATGATCTCGCTCTCCGGCTGCTCGAGTCCCTCGCTGAACTCCGAAATGGCGGTGGGCAGCAGGGCGGCGGTACCGGCCGGGCCGAGCGGCAGGCCGATATCGGTGCCGGTGAGCACCTCCTTGGCCAGCTGGCCCAGCGCCTGGCCGAGCTGGGAGCCGAAGGCCAGCCCGCCCATCTGCCCGAGCATCCCCATCATGGGGCCGGCCATCTCGCGGGCCTCCTCGGGCAACCCGGCGGTCCACATACCGGAAATCTGCTGGGCCACCGGATCGCACAGCCGCTGCCAGGTCGGCAGGGTTTTCTCGATCCAGTCGTTGGCGGTCCAGGCGATGGTGCTCGTCGCACCGGCCGGGAAGGTGGTCGCGTCGTCGAGCCACAGTTCGGCCAGGTGCGCGGCATCGGCGACCGCGGCGGCGGTACCGCTGGACACGGGCGGAACGGTCTTCCCGAGCTGCTGGCGGGCCAGCCTCTTGGCCACGTCGTAGTTGACCGGGCCGCCACCGCCCCCACCGGACATACCCTGGCCCATACCGCTCAGCATCTGGCCCAGCGAGGACAACATCTGGCCCAGGGCCGCCGGATCGAACCCGGCGCCGCCGGCACCGAAACCGAACGGATCGTTACCGCCGCCGCCCGGCTTGTCGCCGCGGCCGCGATCGTCGTCGTCGCCGTGCGAGAAGCCGAACGGGAGGTCACTCATTCCGCCTCACCCGCCGGCATAGCGTCCGGGTGGTGTCCGGGGAGCGCGCGCGCACCGTTCTCGGGCGCTTCGTGAAGCTGCATGTCGTCCATAGTAGGCGCGGCGAACCGCCCGGTCCGCCTCCCCGGGCGGTCTTCGCGCTGGGTGAACATCGCCGCGCCGGGACCGGCCGGGTATCGGTTCGCCCGGTCCTGCCGAACCCCTACTCGGCGGCGACCCAGGATTCCATGATCGTCCAGGCGATCGAGATCGAGCCGGGCAGCAGGAGCCGCGCTTCACCGGCCGGGGCGGCCTCGCCGGCGTCCGGCCGGGTCCGCCGGCCGCCCGCCGCCAGCGCGTCGCGCACCTCGTCGCGGGTGAACCAGTGCGCCTCGGCGATCTCACCGTCGGTGAAGGCCAACGGCTGGTCGGGGTCGGCCTGCGCGGAGAACCCGAGCATCAGCGAGCGCGGGAACGGCCAGGGCTGGCTGCCGAGGTATTCGATATCGCGCACCTCGAGCCCGACCTCCTCGCGCATCTCCCGCTCGACACACCGTTCCAGCGACTCCCCCGCCTCCACGAACCCGGCCAGCAGCGAGAACATCGTCTCGGGCCAGCTGTGCTGACGGGCCAGCAGCACCCGGTCGCCACCGTCGTGGATGAGACAGATCACGGCGGGGTCGGTGCGCGGGAAATCCTCGCGGCCGTCCTCGGCCACCCGGGACCAGCCGCCCTTGGCCGGCATGGTCGGTGTGCCGTCCGCGCCGTGATAGGCGGCGCCGGCATGCCAGTTGATCAGCGCGAGCGCCGTGGACAGGACCCCCGCCGTGAAATCGTCGATCGAAGCGTCGGCGAGCCGGCGCAGGTCCCGCAGGGTGCCGGAGAGCGCCTCGTCGCGCACCGCCCACAGGTGCACACCGTCCTGTACGCCGAGGAACACCGCGTCGGGGCTCGGCTCGGGGGACAGCTCGAGCGCGGCTTCCCAGACCAGCGCCTCCGACTCGTAACGCACCGCGCCGCGCGGGCCCACCCGGAGTAGCCGGGCCGTGGACCAGCCTTCCTTCAGCGACTGCTCGTCGGCGCGAAGATGGTCGGCGCGGTCCAGCGCCGAACGGGACAGCAGGGGAATCTGGTTGAGTCGGAAAACGGCCACGTACCGAGACTATCGCGGCTCGATAACGGCCGTGCCGGAGTCAGCGGGCGCGACGGATGTAGAGAAGTTTGTCCCCGGTTTCCAGGGCGTCGACCGCCGGCTCGCCGACGCGCACCAACTCACCGGCCCGCACCACCCCGAGCACGATATCGCTGAGGTGCCGCGGTGACCCGCCGACCTCACCGGGTTCGACCTCGCGTTCGGCGACCGCGAAACCGTGCTCCGGGGTGAGCAGATCCTCCATCATCTCCACAACGCTGGGCGTGGTGGTGGCGATCCCGAGCAGCCGGCCCGTGGTCTCCGAGGACACCACCACCGAATCGGCGCCGGACTGCCGCAGCAGATGGGTGTTCTCCGATTCACGGATGGAGGCGACGATCTTGGCCTTCTTGGTGAGTTCCCGGGCGGTCAGGGTGACCAGGACCGCGGTGTCGTCGCGGTTGGTGGCCACGATGACCGAGGACGCGTTCTGCACACCCGCCAGCCGCAGCACATCGGACTGGGTGGCCGACCCGTGCACGGTGACCAGCCCGGCGGTCGACGCCGCTTCCAGGCTCACCGCGTCCATGTCGACGACGACGATATCGGCGGGTTGCATGCCGTCACCGAGCATGGCGTCGATAGCGGTGCGGCCCTTGGTGCCGTACCCGACGACGACGGTGTGATTACGCACGGTGCGCCTCCAACGCTGGATCTTCAGGGCCTGGCGGGAACGTTCGGTGAGTACCGCCAGTGTGGTGCCGACCAGGACGATGAGGAACAGCACGCGCAACGGGGTGATGACGAAGATGTTCACCAGCCGGGCCGACGGGGTGACCGGCGCGATATCGCCGTACCCGGTGGTGGACAGCGACACGGTCGCGTAATAGAACGCGTCCAGCAGGGTGACCGAATCGTCGGCGCTGTCCCGGTAGCCCTCACGGCCGAGATAGACGACGAACGCCGCCGCGCACAGCAGCCCGACCGCGAACAGCACCCGCCGGGTCAGCGATATCCAGGGGCTGTTCTGAGCTTCCGGGATACGGAGCAGCCCGACCAGCGCGAAATCCGGTGATTCGGCCGCGCCGCGGGCCCGGCTCCCGAGATCGGCGAACCGCGAACTCACCGGCGACGCCTTTCACCGGTCCGGTCATCACGCACACCGGTCACTGTCAGTCCCTCCGACACAGCTCGGGAGCCTACCCGCTCACCCGCCGTCACGTCGGACACGCGGTCGTGGCGGGTATCTATGGTGGTGCCATGGCAGATATCACCCCGGCGGGCGCACCGGATTCCGGTCGCACCCCGGCGCTTCGACTGGCCGCGCTGCTCCTCGGCGCCGGCGTCCTGCATTTCGTGGCCCCCGAACCGTTCGATTCGATCGTCCCTCCGCAGTTGCCCGGAAAGACGCGTTCCTACACCTACTGGTCCGGGGTGGCCGAAATCGGCGTGGGAACCGCCCTCTTGATTCCTCGCACCCGGCGGCTCGGCGGCCGGCTGGCCGCACTGCTGTTCATCGCGGTTTTTCCGGCCAATATCCAGTTCGCCGCGGATTCGGTGCGTAACCCGAAGGCACCGTCGATCCTGAAAGCGGTTTCGGTACTGCGGCTGCCGCTGCAGTGGCCGATGATCACCAGCGCGCTGGCGGTGAGCCGCCGGTCCCGGCAGGACTAGCGACCGGCGCCACGCGGCGGGTGGCCGATGCGCTGCCCGAATACCGCTCGGCTCGGTGCCGGCAGGAGCACCGGAGAGCGGCCTCGGATCCGGCGGGCTGCCGAGCCCTAGCTCTCGTCCCCGTCCCGGCGGGTCGAATCGGTGAGCAGCGCCACCAGTTCCCCCGGACCCGGTAAGCGCTCGGGCGCCACCGTGCGACCGCTGCGCACATAGTGGAAGGCGGCGCCGATCCGGTCCAGCATCCGCTGTTCCGTTTCCCCGGTACGCGCCGCCACCAGCCGCGCCCAGGCCAGCCGGTAGACCGCCAGCTGCACCGCTACCGCGGCTTCGTCGGCCGGGCCGGGTTCGGCACCGGTCTTCCAGTCGACGACGGTCCAGCCGCCGCCGGGCTCGGCGAACACCGCGTCCATCCGGCCGCGGATCACCACCCCGGCGATGGTGGTTTCGAACGGTACTTCGATCTCCACCGGGCGGCGCGCCGACCAGGGCGAGGACAGGAATGCGTCCTGCATCCGGGCCAGTTCGGCGTCGGTGGCCGCCCCCGCGTCGGCCGCACCGGGCAGATCGTCGAGGCCGGGCAGCTGATCGGTGGCGAACCAGCGCTGCACCCAGGCGTGGAAGGCGGTGCCGCGGCGGGCCAGCGGATTGGGCGGATAGGGCAGCGGGCGGCGCAGCCGGGCGGCGAGCCGGCCCGGATCGGCGCGCATTTCGACCAGC
Organism: Nocardia sp. NPDC050799; assembly: GCF_040654015.1. NCBI lineage: Bacteria > Bacillati > Actinomycetota > Actinomycetes > Mycobacteriales > Nocardiaceae > Nocardia > Nocardia sp. NPDC050799. Next base: position 37,554 of record NZ_JBFAHF010000023.1, on the reverse strand, counting down.
GCGGTCGCCGGGAGCTGAGTGGGCAGTTCGACCTCGGCCGCGGCGTCGGCACCGGCCCGGTATTCGGCGAGCAGCGCATCCACATCGGCGATCCAGCCGTCGGGATCGTCGCCGGATTCGGGCACGTCCGCGCCGGCGGCGAATTCCGCCAGCGCCGCATGGACCAGCGCGGCGCCCGCTTCGATATCGTCGCGGCGGGCGCCGAGCGGGTCGCCGGGCCAGGACGCGGTCACCGGAGTGGCCGCCAGCGGATTCGGTTCGCCGGGTACGGGATCGGCGGCCCAGCACGCGATCTCGACCCCGCTGCCGGGGTGCTCGGCGGCGGTTTTCACCTCGAGCAGGAATTCCGACGGACCCTTCGGCTTATCGCCGGTTTCGGGCCAGTGGTGCGCGGAGACCAGCAGGACGCGCTCGGTCCGGGTGAGCGCGACATAGAACAGCCGGCGGTCCTCGTCGAGCCGGCGCCGCGCGAGCGCTTCCTTGTGCGCGGTGAGGCCGCGCTGCAACTCCGCGCGGTCGGTGACCTCGGTCAGATCGAGAACCGGGACACCGTCCGGGGATTCCGCGGTGGCCCGGTCGCCGCGCAGCGAGGTGGGTAGTTCGGCCAGGGCACCGAGCCAGGTGTTCACGCCGCGGGTGGACGGGAACACATCCCGGGTGACATGCGGTACCGCGACCACCTCCCATTCCAGTCCTTTCGCGGCGTGCACGGTGAGCACCTGGACCCGGTCCGGGGCGACCTCCACCTCGCCGGGTTCCAGACCGTTCTCGACCGATTCGGCGGCGGTGAGGAAAGCGAGCAGACCGCCGAGGGTGGCGCCGGTGTCATTCGCGAAACCGGCGACCACTTCGGCGAAGGCGTCCAGATGTTCGCGGCCGGCGCCGGAACCCGCGAGTGCGCGCCGGGCCTGGCTCTCGACGCCGACACCGATGGTGCGTTCCACATCGGCGACCAGTTCGGTGAGCGGCTGCGCCGCCCGTTCGCGCAGCATCGCCAGTTCCCGCCCCAGCGCGGTCACCCGCCGGTATCCGGCCGCCGAATAGCGGTCCGGCGGACCGGGATCGGCGATGGCGTCGGCCAGGCCGGCCCGTTCGGCGGGTTCGGGGGCCACCTCGTGCAGGGCCGCGGCCAGGCTGGTGGAGTCGGTGATATCGCCGCCGGGGTCGCGGATGATGGACAGTTCCCGGGCCCGCCGGGCCAGCGCGGCCAGATCGGCGCTCCCGATCCGCCAGCGAGCACCGGTGAGGATCCGCACGGCAGCGCTGCCGGCGGCGGGGTCGGCGACGAGGCGCAGGGTGGCGACGATATCGGCGACCTCCGGGGTCGACAGCAAGCCGCCCAGACCGACGATCTCGACCGGTAACCCCCGCGCCCGCAACTCCTCGGCGAGTTCGGCGGCATCGGCGTTGCGGCGGATCAGGACCGCGGAAGTGGGCGGGGGCCGGTCGGCATCCCGGGCCGCGGCCCAGTGCGCGGCGATCCGTTCGGCGATCCACCGGCGTTCGCTCGCGACGCTGTCGGTGAGCGCGAGCGCGACGACACCCGGTTCCGCGCCGGGTTTCGCGCGCAACGGGTCGACGGTGACGCCGCCGCTGTCCCGGGCCGCCGCGCGCAGCGGTTCCACGACCATATTGGCCAGATCGAGCGCCTCGGGCGGGTTGCGCCAGCTGGTGAGCAGCGGCAACACCGGCGCCGGAACACCGGGAGCGACCGGGAAGTCGGTGGTGAAGCGCGGGAGATTGGCGGCCGAGGCGCCGCGCCAGCCGTAGATGGACTGCATGGGGTCGCCGACCGCCGTCACCGCGAGCTCGCGCGGCCGCGCACCGCTGGACCGCGGGTCGCGCTGCTCCGGGTAACCGGCGCCGAACAGCGCGGACAGCAGGATGCGCTGGGCGTGGCCGGTGTCCTGGTATTCGTCCAGCAGCACCAGCCGGAAGCGGGCACGTTCGGCGGTGGCGACCTCGGGGTGCTCGGCGGCCAGCCGTGCCGCCAGCGACATCTGGGCCCCGAAATCCAGGGCGCCGCGCTGGTGCAGGGTCTCCCGTAACTGCTGGACCAGCGGCAGCAGCGCCACCCGCTCGCGCTGGGCACGCAGGATCGACAGCAGGTCCTTGTTCGGCCCGCCGCGTTGCCGTGGACCGGGCGGCAGCGTGTGCACGAGCTTCTCGAGTTCGGTGTGCGCCTCGGCGAGTTCCTCCGGTTCCACCAGATGTTCGGCCAGCTGCCCGGACAGCGCGAGCACTGCCTCGGTGACCGTCAGCGGCGAACGGTCGGTGTCGAGGTCACCGTCCCAGCCGCGCACCACCTGGTGGGCGAGCTGCCACAGCCGGGTTTCGGTGAGCAGCGCCGCCGACGGCTCCACCGGCAGCAGCAGGCCGTGTTCGCTCAGCAGCCGGCCGGCATAGGAGTGATAGGTACTGATCTCGGGTTCGGCACCGGCCAGGGTGGCGCGCAGTTCGCCGGCGGGGTCGAGATCGCGCAGCAACCGGGACCCGGCCAGCCGGGCCAGCCGCGTGCGGATCCGGGCAGTGAGCTGCTGGGCCGCCTTGCGGGTGAAGGTCAGCCCGAGCACCTCCTCCGGCGTGACCAGCCGGTTGGCCACCATCCAGACCACCCGGGCCGCCATCGTTTCGGTTTTGCCCGCGCCCGCGCCCGCCACCACCAGCGCCGGGCCGGGCGGTGCGGCGATCACCGCGGCCTGCTCCGCGGTCGGCGGCGGGAGCCCGAGTGCGTCGGCCAGCTGTCCCGGCGAGACCCGGGCGCTCACTCGTCGGTCACCTGGCGCCCGGCATCCTGCACCGGGCAGCTGTTCTTCACGGCACAGTGCCGGCAGCCCTCGTTGCGGATGGCCAGGAAACCGGGGCCCGCGGTGCTCGCGGCCGCGGCGTGGATGGTCTCGCGCCAGGTCTCCAGCGCTTCGGCGTCCAGCGCGGGCTGGACCCGCTCCTTCGCCACCCCGCCGGCCGCCGGCAAGCCGACGTACACCAGTCGTGCGCCGCCGGGTTCGGGATCACCGGCGCTCCCCTCCAGGGCGCCCGCGGCGGCGGCGACCTGGTAGGTCGCCAACTGGGCGTGCTGGGCGGCGTCGGCTTCGCTGACCGGATTCTTCCCCGTCTTCACATCGACGATGACGAACCGGCCCGCGGCGTCCCGTTCCAGCCGGTCGATGCGGCCCCGGATGCGGACCTCGGGCGTATCGTCGCCGGGCGCGGGCAGGACACAGTCGACCGGTACCTCGATCCCGGCCTGGGTGAGTTCACCGCGGGTGGTGCGCACCCAGGCGACGAACGCGTCCAGCATGGCCTCGGTGCGGCGCAGTTCCTGCCGGGAGTACCAGCTGGTCTCGGGATCGATACCGGACCAGCTCCGGGCGAGTTCGGCGCGCACCTGATCCAGCGGCACCCGGCCGGCCAGCGCCTGGACCAGGGTGTGCACCAGGGTTCCCTTGACCGCGTAAGGGTTTTCGCCGTCGGATCCGCCGTTGCGTTCCAGCGCCCACCGCAGCGGACAGGTCCGCAGCAGCTCCACCGTCGAGGGCGACAGCGCGATCGGGGCGTCGTCCTCCCACAGGGTCTCGGTGGAGCTGAGTTCGGGGACCCCGTACCAGTCGTCGGGCGCGGTACCGGGAATCCCGGCCAGCGCGAGCCGGGCCAGTTGCCGGGCGGCGCGGCGGCGGCGTTCGTCCCCGGCGCCGGGATCACAGACCGCCGCGCGTAGTTCGGCGATCAGCGCGTGCAGGGCGAGTACCCGGCCGGGTTCGGCGACCGGAAGCGCACCCGGTTCCCCGCCGGTATCACCGCCGAGCAATTCGGCCAGGAACCGGGAAGGCACCAGATCACGGTCGCCGGTCACCGATTCCACCGCCGTCACCAGCAGCGACCGGCGGGCCCGGCTGCACGCGACGAACAGCAGCCGGCGTTCCTCGGCCAGGACCGGCGCGGCGCGGCTGACCCGTTCGGTGATACCGGCGACCTCGTCCACCAGATCCTCGGTGTGCAGCAGTGTCCCGCGCGGGCGGGGGTCCGGCCAAATCCCCTCCTGCACTCCGGCGACCGCGACGACCTCCCATTCCCGGCCGGCCGCCGCGTGGGCGCTCAGGAGATCGACCGCCTCCTCCCGTCGTGTTCGCACCGCCCGGTCCTGCGGGAGCTGCTGCTGGAGCAGGTATTCGACGAAGCCCTCGATGGTCGCACCCGGTAGGCGGTCGGTGTAGGCGGCCGCGGCGTCGAACAGCGCGACGGCGGCGTCGAGATCACGGTCGGCCTGCATACCCGCCGCTCCCCCGCGCCGGGACTGCGCCAGCCAGCGCCGCTCCAGCCGCGACCCGGTCCACAGCGCCCACAGCACGTCCTCGAGGCCGCCGCCCTCGCGCCGGACCCGGCGGGCACGGTCCAGTGCGCGGGCCGCCCGTTCGAGCGGGGCGATCTCGACCTCGGTGAGGCCGGCCACGATCCGGTCGTCGCCCGAGCCGAGCAGCAGCTCCCGCAGCACCTCCACCGAAGGCCGGTCCGGGGCGGAGCCGCGGGGACCCGGCCCGCCCGCGAGATCCCGTGACCCCGGCCGAGCGACATCGGCTCGCGCGGGCCCCGACGGGTCCGCACCGAGTGAGACGGCACCGGAACCACCCTCGCCGGGGTGCGGCTCCGGCGGAAAATCCTCTTCGTCCGCCGGAGGTTCCGGCGGGAGGCCGTCCCACGGGTCGTCGCCGAAGCTCTCCTCATCGATCCCGTACCAATCCGCGTCGGCCCGGTGCCGGCTGACGTCGGCGAAAAGATCTCGAGGTGGAAACTCGTCGAGGGGATCCTCGGCCGGATAGGTATCGAAGACGGGCGGTTCGTCCACCGGCTCGGGCGGGAAGTCCGGTGGCACGGCGAAGTCCGGGCCGGGGTTGCGGGCAGGGCCGGAGTCCGGGATGCGGGCAGAATCCGTGCCCGTGGCACCGGCGGGGTCCGAGTCCGTGGCACCGCCCAGGTTCGGGTCCGGAACACCGACAGGGTCCAAGTCCGTGGCACCGCCCAGATTCGAGCCCGGAACACCGACAGGGTCCAAGTCCGTGGCACCGCCCAGATTCGGGTCCGGAGCACCGGCAGGGTCCGAGTCCGAAGCACCGCCGAGGTTCGGGGTGCGGGCGAGCTCCACCGCGGCGCGGCGGATACCGCGACGCAGGCGCCGCAGGCTGATCGCATCGGCTCCGCCCAACGGTCCGGCCAGGAGGTCGAGCACCTCGTCGGGACCGAACAGGGATTCGGTGGACCCGGTACCGCGTCGGGTGGCCTCGCCGGCGAGCACGGCCCGCAGCGCCAGCAACATCCAGGCGGCACCGCGGCGGCGGGCCAGCGGGATATCGTTCGCGGGTTGGGCGATCGGGACCCCGGCCGCCAGCAGGGCCCGGCGCAGCGGCGGCAGCAGCAGTGGAACCGAGCGCACGATGACCGCCATCTGTGACCAGGGCACGCCCTCGGTGAGATGCGCGCGGCGCAGATGGTCGGCGATCAGTGACGCTTCCTTGGCGGGGCTGCCGAGTACCCGCACCCGGACCTCGGCCGGGACGGGCGGTTCGGCGCCGGTATCCGGGGGCAGCTCACCGCGTTCCGCGGGACCCAGGTCGGCCCGGGTGGTGCGGTGCGGGACGAGCCCGGGTAGCCGCGACGCGATCCGGGCGGTGGCGGTGGTGATCGCCGGACCGGACCGGTGGTTGCCGTAGAGGACGATGCGCCGCCCCGGCGGGAAGTCCTCGGTGAGGAACCGCGAATCGGCGCCGCGGAAGGTATACACGGCCTGGTCGGGATCACCGGCGATCATCGTGGTCCCGGCCCCGGCCGCCAGCACCCGCACCAGCAGCGCCGCCTGCGGGTCCAGATGCTGGGCGTCGTCGACCAGCAGACAGCGTAACCGGGCCCGTTCGGCCGCCAGCAGTTCGGGATCTCCGGCCAATGCGTCCAGGGCGGCGCCGACGAGTTCGGCCGCGTTCAGGGCGGGCGCCGACGCCTCGGGTGCGGCCACCCCGACCGACCAGCGCAGCAGCATCGCCTGTTCGTAGCGGGATGCGAAATCGCCGGCCGCGATCCAGTCGGGACGGTCCCGGCGCCGGCCGAGGTCGATCAGATCCTCCGGGCCCAGACCGCGTTCGGTGGCCCGCAACATCAGATCGCGCAGTTCGTCGGCGAACCCGGTGAGCCCCAGTGCGGGCTGGAGCCGCCGCGGCCACAGATCACCGGCTCCGGCGGCGATATCGGCCATATCGCCGCGCAACATCTCGCGCAGCACGGCATCCTGTTCGGCACCGGTGAGCAGCCGCGGCGGCGGATTCCCGTGCCGGGCGGCCTGGCGGCGCAGGATCCCGAAGGCGTAGGAGTGGATCGTGCGGGCCAGCGGCTCCCGGGTCGCGCCGGCGACGCCGGGCGCCGCGGCCGGCGGGCGAACCGGCTCGGCGCGCGCGAACAGCGGGTCGGCCGCCGGCTCCGCGGGGCGTGCCGCTCCGTCCGCGGACCCAGCGGCCGCGACTACGGGAGCGCATACCGTCCAGTGGTCCAGCCGTTCGGTGAGCGCGTCCCGGGCGGTCGCCGCCGCCTGTTTGGAATAGGTGAGCAGTAGTACCGATTCCGGATCCGCACCCGCCGCGATCCGCGTCGCGGCCACATCGATCAGCAGCGCGGTCTTCCCGGTGCCGGGACCCCCGAGCACCCGCCAGATCCGATTCGGGCCCGGTTGCGCGGCGGTTGCGGACGGCGGGGCGGCGAACAGCGCGCCGACATCGGCTCCCCAGGTCCGAGCCCGGGGAGCCGCCGTTTTCCGGCGCACCAGCCGCACCGGCTTATCCGAACGCACCACGACGGCTATTGCAACAGACGGGGCCGACACCGCCGATGCCACGTCGGAACCGCACCCGCCGCGGTGTCGGAGCGCTCGGATAAGAATGTCATTGTGTCCACACTGCATGTTCACCGTTTCGGCCCGGCGACCGGCCCGGTGCTGCTGGCCCTGCACGGCCTGACCGGCCACGGGAAACGCTGGGAGGCGCTGGCCACCGAGTTCCTGCCCGATCTCCGGGTGATCGCCCCCGACCTGCGCGGACACGGCCGTTCCACCACACTGCCGCCCTGGGACCTCGAAACGATCGTCGCCGATCTGGTGGCGCTGGTCACCGCCGAAACCGCGGAGCCGGTGGTGGTGGCCGCCCACTCCTTCGGCGGGGCGTGCGCATTGCATCTGGCGCGGCGGCACCCGGAGCTGGTCCGCGGTCTGGTACTGCTCGATCCGGCCGTCGCATTGGACCCGGCTTGGTTGCACGAGATCGCCGAGGCCACCCTCGGCTCGCCCGATTACACCGATGCGGACGAAGCCCGGATGGACAAACTGGCGACGGGCTGGGACGCGGTCGCGCCGGACCTGCTGCGCGCCGAACTCGACGAGCACCTGGTGCCCGCCGCGGGCGGCCGGATGCGCTGGCGGGTGGACACGGCGGCGCTCATCGCGTACTGGGGTCAGCTCGCGCGTGACCCGGTACTTCCCGAGCCCGGTCTGCCGACAGCGCTGGTCCGGGCCACGAAGGTGGAGCCGCCGTTCGTCACGCCAGAACTTCACGCCGCCCTGGCCGACCGGCTCGGCGCGGCACTGACCGTGCACGAATGGGATTGCGAGCATATGGTCGCCCAGATCCTGCCGCGCGAGACCGCGGCGCTGATCCGGGCCGCGTTCTGATGGTCACCAGCGACGAACAGATCGAACGCGTCCGCGAACTGGTCGCCGCGATTCCACCGGGCCGGGTCGCGACCTACGGCGATATCGCCGCGGCGGCCGGACTGTCGACCCCGCGGACCGTGGGCTGGATCATGCGCACCGATGCCGCCGATCTGCCGTGGCACCGGGTGCTGGGTGCCTCGGGCAGACCGGCCGCCCACCTCGCCGACCGGCAGCTGCGGCTGCTCGCGGCCGAGGGGGTGGCCGTCACCGACGGCCGGGTCCCGCTGCGTACCGCACGTCACCGGTTCGACTGAACCGCGTCCGGCGCCGGGCCGGTCAGCCGGGTTCGAGCACGCGTTGCAAGAAGCGCCGCGTCCGCTCTTCCCGCGGCTCACCGATCACCTGTTCCGCCGGGCCCCGCTCGACGATCACACCCTCGTCGAGGAACAGGACCTGATCGGCCACCTGCTGTGCGAACCGGATCTCGTGGGTGACGATCACCATCGTCCAGTCCTGGGTGGCCAGGTCCTTGATCACCGCCAGCACCTCACCGACCAGTTCGGGGTCCAGCGCCGAGGTCGGCTCGTCGAACAGCACCACCCGCGGTTTCAACGCCAGGGCCCGCGCGATCCCGACCCGCTGCTGCTGGCCCCCCGAGAGCTGGAACGGGTAGGCCTGCGCACGATCGGCCAGACCCACCTGCGCCAACAGGGTCCGTGCCTCGGCGACCGCTTCTTCCCGGGGTCGCCGCTGGGCGACGACCGGACCTTCGACGATGTTCTCCAATACCGTGCGGTGCGGGAAGAGGTTGTGCGACTGGAAGACCATTCCGCTCTGCGCGCGCAACCGGCTCGCCTCCCGGCGCCCCGCCCGGCCGCGCGGCAGCCGGGCGAAGTCGATCTCCACATCGTCGATGCCGACCACCCCCCGCTCCGGCGTGTCCAGCACGTTCAGTGAGCGCAGCACCGTGGTCTTACCCGACCCCGAGGGGCCCAGCAGGACGGTCGCGGTCCCCCGCCGGGACTCGAAGTCGATACCGCGCAGCACCTGCCGGTCGCCGAAGGACTTCTCCAGGCCACGTACCCGGATCCGGGCGGGCTCGCTGTTCTGGTCGGTGGTGTCGGTCATTTCGCCACATACCTGTCGAGTCGGGTCTCCAGTCGTTTCTGCCCGGCCGAGAGGGCCACGCAGATCACCCAGTAGTACAGCGCGGCGAACGTGTACAGCGCGAGGAACTCGTTGCTCTCGGCCGCCGCGAGCTGAGCTTCCCGGAACAGTTCGGTCAGCAGGACCACCGAGCCCAGGGAGGTGTCCTTGAGCAGTGAGAGCAAGGTGTTGGACAGCGGCGGCACCGCGGTCCTGGTCGCCTGTGGAAGGACGATGCGGCGCAGTGTCTGCGCGTAGCCGAGGCCGACGGTGGCCGCCGCCTCGAACTGCCCTTTCGGCACGGAGAGAATCGCCGACCGGATCACCTCGGCCGCGTAGCCGGCCACGTTGAGGCTGAACGCGATCACGGCCGCGAGGAACGGATCGAACTTCAACCCGATCTGGGGCAGCCCGTAGAAGACGATGAACAGCTGGACCAGCAGCGGTGTACCGCGAATGATCGAGATGAACGCGCGGGCCGGTCCGGCCAGGATCCGGTAGGAGGAGATCCGCGCGAGCGCGACCAGCAGTGCGAGCACGAGCCCGATCGCGAAACTCAGCGCGGTCAGCGGGATCGTCACCTTCACCAGCCCGACGAACATCGGCCACGCCGCCCCGCGCAGTACTTCCCAGGTGTCACGGTGGCCGCGCCCCTCGGACAGGTCGGCGCTGCCGCCGTCGGGTACCGACACATCGGCCCGGAAGTATTTCTGCGAGATGGCGGTGAGCGTCCCGTCGGCGGCCAGCGCGGTGATCGCCCGGTTCGCCTGGTCGAGCAGTGCCGAGTCGTCCTTGCGGAAGGCGAGGACCTGTGCGCTGGTCTCCGCCCCGGCGTCACCGACGATCTCGATATCCGTGGACCCGGTGCTGGCGAGATAGTCGAGCACGGCGATGTTGTCGTTGACGATCGCGTCGACCCGGCCCTGGGTGAGCAGCGCGGCCGCCTGTGTGAATCCTTCGACCGCTTCGACGTCGGCACCGGCGTCGCGCGCCACCCGAGCCCAGTTGCTGGTGCTGGACTGCGCGGTGGTCCGGCCGGCCAGATCGTCCAGGGTCCGGATGCGCTCGTCGCCCGTGCGCCGGACGATCACGCCGTGGGAATAGGTGTATGTATCGGACAGGCCGTATTTCGCCCGGCGCTCGTCGTTGACCGAGACCTGGTTGGCGATGACGTCGATCCGGCCGGAGTCCAGCGCGGGAAAGATGGCGTCCCATTGGGTCTCGACGAATTCGAGATTCCAGCCGGCCCGATCGGCGATCGCCTCGATCACTTCGATGTCGTAACCGGTCAGCTGCCGGCTGCGCGGATCGTGGAACGAGAACGGCGGATAGGTGCCCTCGGTGCCGACCCGGACCACCGGCCGGTCGGGATCCTGCGCCGCCGCCACGCCTGGTTGCATGGCCCCGGCGAGCGCCAGCAGCAGGGACAGCACCATCCCCCTGAGCACTTGTCGCATCGGCGACCCCCTCATTTCGGCCGGACCCGGAATCCGGGCCTCCGGAGGGAGAGTAGTGCGCTCCGGCGCCCGGCGCCGGACGGACCGGCGGCCCGCAGTCGTCCGGCCGGTCCGGAAATCCCCGGCGGTCGGCGCCGCCGGGCCGACCATCGTCCCAGACGGCGAATAGCATGACCGTATGCCGAATTCTCTGCCGGCCCCGGACGTGATCGTGCTCGCCGGGGGGCGGGCCAGCCGGATGGGCGGCGTCGACAAACCGGGCCTCGTGGTCGGCGGGCGGTCCATGCTGCAGACGGCACTGGCCGCGGTGGCCTCCCTCGGTCGCACGGTCGTGGTGGGGCCGCCGCGCCCGGAGCTCGCCGCGCATATCGTGCAGACCCGGGAACCGGAGCCCGGCTCCGGCCCGGTCGCGGCGGTCGCCGCGGGCCTGGCCGCGCTCGGTGCCGAACCCGCGCCCCGGATCGTCGTCCTCGCCGCGGACCTCCCGTTCCTGACCGACGCGGCGATCGGTGAACTGGTGCGGCAGAGTGCCGAATTCGACGCGGTCTTCGCCGCCGACCCTTCCGGGCGCCCCCAGTATCTGATCGGTGTATGGCGGACCGAACCGCTCGCGGCCCGGCTCGCCGAACTCGGCAGCGTAGTCAACCAGCCGATGAAAGCCCTGGTCCCGCGCCGCACGAATATTGTGGAACTGCCCGGGGTCGACGACTGCGATACCCCCGGCGAGATCGCCGCCGCCCGTAGCGCGCTCGGCGACCGGGGTGCGGGCGATTTCGCGCCCGCCGCTCCCCGGGCCGCCACCACGGCGGTATCACTCGACCGAGCCCGGGAGCTGCTGCGTACCGGCCTGACCCGGCTCCCCGAACGAGAGGCGGATCTGCACGCGGTGCGCGGGGCCGCCCTGGCCGCACCGCTCACCGCCACCGAGGCCCTGCCCCGCTTCGATGTCTCGGCCATGGACGGGTACGCCGTCGCCGGGGACGGCCCGTGGGAGCTGCGCGCCGATATCGGTTTCGCCGGCGGGCAGCGACCCGACGGGCTGCGCCCGGGCGAAGCGGTGCGGATCGCCACCGGCGCCCAGGTCCCGGAGGGCACCACCCGGGTACTGCGCGACGAATTCGCCCGGATCAGCGGCGACCGCGCCTTGTACCGGCTCCCGGAGACCCCGCTGCGCTCCGATATCCGCCGGCGCGGCGAGGACCGCGCGCCCGGCGACGAGATCGCGCCGGCCGGCACCACGGTGACGCCCGCCCTCGTCTCGGCCGCCGCGGCCGTCGAGGTCACCACCACCACGGTCCGCGGCCCGGTGCGCGCTCGTATCGTCATGACCGGCGACGAGATCCGCAGCAGTGGTCCCCTGCAGGCCGGGCAGACACGTGATTCGATCGGCCCGATCCTGCCCGATCTGCTCGTCGCTCACGGTGTCCCGGTGCTCGACCGGGTTCATCTCCGCGATACCGCCCACGGTTTCGACCAGGTCCTGACCACCGCGGCCGACTGCGATCTCCTGGTCGTGGTCGGGGCCACCGGTGGCGGCGCGGCCGATCAGCTCCGCGGTGCCCTCGACCGCTGCGAGGCCCGCCTCCTGGTGTCCCGGCTCGCCCTGCGTCCGGGCGGGTCCACCGTTGTCGCCGAACTCTCCTCCACCACAACGGTTCTCGGCCTTCCCGGCAACCCCTACGCCGCGATCGCCACCCTCCTCGCCCTGGTACCCGCGATCGTCGCCGGCCGGACCGGCGCCCCCGCACCCCGCCGGGCCCGCGGACCACTGCGCAACGCGGGCGAGATCTCCGGACCGGTGGCGCGGATCGTGCCCGCCCGGTACGCGACACAGCCCGGCGGCGGCTGGGTGGGCGATCCCGCGATCCGCACCGCCCACCTCGGCGGTCTCATCGACCGCGACGGCCTGGTCGTCGTGCCCGCGGGGGCCCGCGACGACGACCACGTCGAGTTCATCGCCCTGGTCTAGCGGGAGTGTCCCTGCACCGGCCGGAGGTACTCAGCTCCAGCGGTCCGGGGTGACCGGGGCGTCCCAGGCGCGGGCGTAACGACGTGTGTCCGGCCCCGCGACCTCCTTGCTGCGGTACACCACATACGGCCGGACCAGGTAACCGATCGGGGCGGAAAACATGTGCACCAACCGGGTGTACGGCCATACCGCGAGCAGCGCGAGCACGAACAGGCCGTGCGCCTGGAACGTCCACGGGGTGCCGACCATCAGTTCGGGCTGCGGGGTCGCGGTGAACAGGCTGCGGAACCACGGGGACACGGTTTCCCGGTAGTTGTAGGTACCCCACAGCAGATTGCTGCCCACGGTGTTGAGCAGGCCGGTGATCAGGGCGCCACCGAGCAGGAAGTACATGAACTTGTCGTTGGCCGTGGTCGCCTTGCGCACCGCCGGGACGGTGAACCGGCGGTAGAGCAGGATGCCGATACCGGTGAGGACCATCAGCCCGGCCACGGTGCCCGCGCTGACCGCGACCAGGTGGTACATGTGCTCACTGATACCCACCGCCGCGGTCCACGATTCGGGGATCAGCACGCCGAGTACATGGCCGAAGAACACCCCGAGCATGCCGAAATGGAACAGCGGGCTACCCATCCGCAGCAGGCGTGATTCGTAGATCTGCGAGGACCGGGTGGTCCAGCCGAACTGGTCGGTGCGGTACCGCCAGATATGGCCGAGCACAAAGGAGGTGAACGCCACATAGGGCAGGGTCAGCCACAGGGTAGTAGTCATGAGGTTCTCCTCCGAGCAGATTCATGGGGTCGACGGAGGCCGTAGCGGAGGCGGAGGTATCGCCTCATCAGGTTTCTCCTCCGAGCAGGCTCATACGGTCCGCGGAGGCCGTAGCGCAGGCGGAGGTATCGCACCTGCCGAATGTTCGGGCATCGTCGGATCCAGGGCGAAGGGTTCGAGCCCGACCTCTTCCTCCGGCGGTCCCTGGGCGGCGAGTTCGGCGATCCGGCGCCGATCCGCCGTGGTGGGCGGGGCCAGGGTGGCGACGACCGCGGCCAGCACCCACGCGTAGGGGGAGGCATTGTCCGCCAGCGACAAGCGCAGCAGTTCCAGCACCGGCACATGTTCGCCGAGCAGGCGTTCGCCGCCGATCGGATCGACGGTGGCCGCGAATTCCAGGAGGACGGGCAGATGATCGGGCAGTTCGGTATCGCCGAGTTCCACCCCGGCGTGCCGGTAGGCGTGTTTGAAACGCAGCAGCGCCATCCCCCGCTTGCGGGTGTCGCCGTAGGCGTAGAAGGTCAGGTGCAGGCTGGCGCGACGCTTCATATCGAAGGTTTCGACGTAGCGGGCGGCCAGGTCGAGTTCGGGTGTGGCGCGCACGTGGTCGCAGAAATCCAGCAGCCGCGTACGCACCGGCTCCGGTAGTTCCCCGATCGCCGCCTCGATCCCGTCCAGTGTCGTGCGGAGCCCGGGGCCGGGGTAGTCCAGCAGCAGCGCGGCCGTGCGCCAGACGATCCGGCGGTCCCGTTCGCTCATCGCCAGTGCCGGTGCGGGCCGGCGGCGAATTTTCAGCAGTGCCATCGGCTACCTCTCGAAGCAGTTTCACACCGTCGGCGGAGGCCGCAGCGTTGGCGGAGGTATCGCCTCATCACCGGACCTCTGTGTGTTCGGGGAGCGTCGGCGCGTCACCGTTCGCGGCGCTCCCGGAACCGTTCTCGGGCGCGCCGCCGGAGTCGTTGATCCCGGGCCCGCCGACTCCGTTCGCCGCGCGCCCGTTCGAGCCGTGACCGTGCGTACCTCGGCCGTTCGAGCCGTGGCCGCGCCCGTCCGCCGACTCGCCGTTCGAACCGGCGGGCACCAGCCCGTCGGTGCGCTGCCCGTCCCAGTTCAGCAGGTTGATCCGGCCGGTTTTCGCCTCCGGCGCAGCGACATTGGTGTCGGTGAGGTGGAATTTCTCGACCATCTGGTCGAACGCTGTCATTCCCGGACCACCGTCGCTGTCCAGGCTGCATCCGGTCGCCAGCGAATCGAGTTCGTGGGCTCGCGCACTCGCGCCGGTCGGGATCACATAGCGGTGCTCGTATTTCGCGATGGCCAGCAGCCGGTACATGGCTTCGATCTCTTCGGGCTCCAGCCGGACCGACGGCGCGATGGCCGGATCGGGTTCCTGACCGAGGTTGATCGAACGCATGAACGCGCGCATCCCGGCCAGTCGTTGCAGCGCCGCACGCACCGGGCCGATATCGCCGGCGGTGAACAGTTCGGCCAGGTACTCCACCGGGATCCGCAGCGCGTCGATCGCGCCGAAGAGGTTGGCGTGGTCCTCGCCGTCGTGCCCGGTCTCCGACAGCACGTCCACTACCGGCGACAGCGGCGGGATGTACCAGACCATCGGCATGGTGCGGTATTCCGGGTGCAGCGGCAGCGCGATCTGGTAGTCGACGATGAGTTTGTAGACCGGCGAGTCCTGCGCGGCCTGGATCCATTCCGGAGAGATACCGGCGCGTTCGGCCTCGGCGACGACCCGTGGGTCGTGCGGGTTCAGGAAGACGCCGAGCTGGCTGGGGTACAGATCCTGGTCCTCGGTGACCGACGCCGCCGCGAGGACCGCGTCGGCGTCGTAGAGCATCACGCCGATATAGCGCAGCCGGCCGACGCAGGTCTCCGAGCACACCGTCGGGATACCGACCTCCACCCGCGGATAGCAGAAGGTGCATTTCTCGGCTTTGCCGGTCTTGTGGTTGAAGTAGATCTTCTTGTAGGGGCAGCCGGTCGTGCACTGCCGCCAGCCGCGGCATTTGTCCTGGTCCACCAGGACGATTCCGTCCTCGGCCCGTTTGTAGATCGCCCCGGACGGGCAGGACGCCGCGCACGACGGATTGAGGCAGTGCTCGCAGATCCGCGGCAGATAGAACATGAAGGTCTTGTCGAATTCGAGCTTCACCTGTTCGGAGAGCCGGGCCAGCAGCGGGTCCCGACCGACCTGATCAGGCCCCGAGCCCAGATCGTCGTCCCAGTTGGCGCCCCAGGTGACCTTCGTATCGTCCCCGGTGATCAGCGATTTCGGCCGCGCCACCGGGGTGGTGTCGATGGCCGGGGAGGACAGCAGGTTGTCGTACTCGTAGCTCCAGGGCTCGTAGTAGTCCGCGATGGTCGGCAGGTCGGGGTTGGCGAAGATATTGAGCAACCGTTTGAGCCGGGAGCCCGATTTCAGCGTGAGCCGGCCGCGTCTGTCGAGTGTCCAGCCGCCCTTCCACTTCTCCTGGTCCTCGTACTGCCGCGGATATCCCTGGCCGGGCCGGGTTTCCACATTGTTGAACCAGACGTACTCGGTCCCGCCACGGTTGGTCCACGCCTGTTTACAGGTGACCGAACAGGTGTGGCAGCCGATGCATTTGTCGAGGTTCATGACCATGGCCAGTTGTGCCATCACTCGCATATCAGTCCTCCGGGGTCGCGGGTAGCTCGTGGTGGCGGCGCATCAGTGTTCCTTTCGACGTGTTCGGGACGCTGCGCTACCGCCTCCGCGCTCGACCCGATCACGTCAGTACTGCACCTGCTGGCTGCGGCGGCGGATGGTGGTGACCTCGTCGCGCTGATTACCGGTCGGGCCGTGATAGTTCAGCGCGAACGACTGCTGGGCGTAACCGCCGATCAGATGCGTGGGTTTGATCATGATCCGGGTGAGCGCGTTGTGGATACCGCCGCGTTTGCCCTTACCGGTGAAGGTTTTGCCCTCCGCCGCGGTGCCCTCGATCCGCGGCACGTCCACGGCCCGATCCTGCGCGTGGTACATGAACACGGTGCCCTCGGGCATCCGGTGCGAGACGATGGCCCGGGCCACCACCACACCGTTGCGGTTGATCGCCTCGATCCAGTCGTTGTCGGCCACCCCGATCTTGGCGGCGTCCTTCTCCGACATCCAGATGGTCTGGCCGCCGCGGGAGAGGGTCAGCATGTGCAGGTTGTCCTGGTAGGCCGAATGGATCGACCATTTGGAATGCGGGGTCAGGTAGCGCACGGTGACCCCGCTGTCACCGATATCGCCGACGGCAGGTTCGGCGAACAGTGCGGTCATGTCCAGGGGCAGCCGGAAGGTCGGCAGTTGTTCGCCGAGTTCGATCATCCAGTCGTGGTCGAGATAGAAATGCTGGCGGCCGGTGAGCGTATGCCACGGCTTGAGCCGTTCGGTGTTGATGGTGAACGGCGAATAGCGGCGCCCGCCGGTTTCGCTGCCCGACCACTCCGGTGAGGTGATCACCGGTACCGGCCGCGCCTGCGTATCGGCGAAAGTAATCCGCTTGCCCTCGTGTTCGGCCGCCAGATCGGCGAGGGGGGTACCGGTACGGCGTTCCAGGGCCTGGAAGCCCTCGACCGCCAGCCGTCCGTTGGTGGTACCGGACAGCGCGAGGATCGCCTCGGCGGCATGCCTGTCCTGGGCCAGTGAAGGTCGGCCCTGCGCCACCCCGGACACCACGGTCCCGTTCGCCCCGGCCAGGTATTCCACCTCGGCGCCGGGATGGGTGGTGACGCCCTTGACGGTGAGTCCGAGAGTTTCCACCAGCGGCCCCAGCGCGGCCATCTTCTCCGCGATCTTCGCATAATCCCGTTCGACGACTACCAGTTTCGGCATGGTCTTGCCCGGAACCGGTTCGCATTCCCCGGCCTTCCAGTCCAGTACCCGTCCCCCGGCCTGGGCCATGGCGTCCGGTGAATCGTGTTGCAGCGGCACCGCGACGATGTCCTTGCGCACCCCGAGATGTTTCTCGGCGAGCCAGGAGAAGCCGCGGGCGATCCGGTGGAACGCCTCGAAATCGGTTTTCGCCTCCCACGGCGGCGAGATGGCCGGGGTGAAGGCGTGCACGAACGGATGCATATCCGTCGAGGACAGATCGTGTTTCTCGTACCAGGTGGCGGCCGGGAGCACGATATCGGAGAACAGTGTGGTGCTGGTCATCCGGAAGTCCAGCGAGAGCAGCAGATCGAGTTTGCCGGTGGCGGCTTCCTCGCGCCAGACCAGTTCCTCCGGCCGCACCCCGGTGGTGTCGGTGGTCTGCAGATTGGAGTCCGCGCCGAGCAGATGCCGGTGGAAGTACTCGTTGCCCTTACCGGAGGAGCCGAGCAGATTGGCCCGCCAGACGGTGAGCACGCGCGGGAAGTTCTCCGGGGCGTCGGGGTCTTCACAGGCGAACCGCAACTCGCCGGATTTCAGTCCGTCCACCACATGGTCGGCCGCGGTCCGGCCGGCCGCCTCGGCCTCGTCGGCCAGGTCGAGCGGGTTGCGATCGAACGTCGGGTACGAGGGCATCCAGCCCAGCCGGGTCGCCAGCGCGATATTGTCCGCCGCCGTCCGGCCCGCGAACTTCCCCTTCGCCAGCGGTGAGGAGAAAACGTCGGCGGTGAACGGGTCGTAGCGCCACTGGTCGTTGGTCAGATACCAGAACACCGTGCCCTGCATCTGGCGTGGCGGACGCTGCCAGTCCAGCCCGAACGCGAGGGTGGACCAGCCGGTCACCGGCCGGCACTTCTCCTGGCCCACATAATGCGCCCAGCCACCGCCGTTCACGCCCTGGCAGCCGGTGAGCAGGGTCAGGGTGAAGAAGGACCGGTAGATCTGGTCGGAGTGGAACCAGTGATTGGTCCCGGCGCCCATCAGGATCATGGACCGGCCGCCGGACCGGTCGGCATTGTCGGCGAATTCCCGCGCGATCCGCCGGGCCTGCGCGGCCGGGACACCGGTAACGGCTTCCTGCCAGGCGGGGGTGTAGGGCTCGGTGGCGTCGTCGTAGTCGGCCGGCCAGGTGCCGGGCAGACCCGGACGGCCCACCGCGTACTGCGCCAACAGCAGATCGAACACCGTGGTGACCCGTTTCCCGGCGACCGTCGCGGTCGGCACGCCGCGGGTCGCGACGCCTGGGGTATCGGTATCGAAACGGGGGAACTGTACGGCCGCAGCATCGTCGGTGCGGCCGTACAGCGTCAGGAGTGGCTCGACACCCCCGAGATCGAGATTCCAGCGTCCGGTGCCGTTCTCGCCGAACCGGTCCCCCAGCGAACCGTTCGGCACCACCGGCACGCCCGCACCGTCGAGCAGGACGGTCCGGAACTCCGCGCCCTCGTCGGTGTGGCCCAGATCGGCGGCGGTCAGGAACTTCCCGGGCACCGCCACCCCGTCCGCACCGTCGTCCAAGGTGATCAGGAAGGGCAGATCGGTGTATCTGCGGACGTAGTCCAGGAACCGGGGCGTCTCCCGGTCGACGAAGAACTCCCGCAGCACCACATGACCCATGGCCATGGCCAGCGCGGCGTCGGTCCCCGGCCGCGCGGCGACCCATTCGTCGGCGAACTTGGTGTTGTCGGCGTAATCCGGGGAGACCACCACGACCTTCTGGCCGCGATAGCGGGCCTCGGTCATGTAGTGGGCGTCCGGAGTGCGGGTCACCGGCACATTGGAACCCCACATGATCAGATATCCGGCGTCGAACCAGTCCGCCGACTCCGGGACATCGGTCTGGTCGCCGAACACCTGGGGCGAGGCCACCGGCAGATCGGCGTACCAGTCGTAGAACGACAGCATCGACCCGCCCAGCAGCGAGATGAACCGGGCGCCGACCGCGTGACTGACCATCGACATGGCCGGAATCGGGGAGAATCCGGCGACGCGGTCGGGTCCGTACTTCTTGATGGTGTGGACGTGGGCCGCGGCCGCGATCTCGGCGGCCTCCCACCATTCGGCGCGCACGAAACCGCCCTTGCCGCGCGCGGCCTTGTACCGGCGGGCGCGTTCGGGGTCCTCGACCAGATCGGCCCAGGCCAGCACCGGGTCCTTCAGTCTGGCCTTGGCTTCCCGGTACAACTCCAGCAGCGTGGCGCGGACGTAGGGGTACCGCACCCGGGCCGGTGAGTAGGTGTACCAAGAAAAGGAGGCACCGCGCGGGCAGCCGCGGGGTTCGTATTCGGGTTTGTCCGAACCGACCGACGGATAGTCGGTCTGCTGGGACTCCCAGGTGATCACCCCGTCCTTCACATAGATCTTCCAGGAGCACGAACCCGTGCAGTTCACCCCGTGAGTGGACCGCACCACCTTGTCGTGCGACCAGCGGTCCCGATAGAACTCGTCGGCGCCGCGGCCACCCACCTTGTGCACCGTGCGGTGGTCCGCGGAGACCTCGCCGCGCTGGAAATACTTGCCCAGCCGCAGCAGTGCGTCCCCGGCCGCCGGTGCCCCAGGGTGCCGTTCCGCAGTGGTGTGCGCCGAGCCCGGAGTACGTGAGACGACCACGACGCCCCCTTTTCTGCAAGCGGTGAAATCGGGCTGATGCTCCGACTGTAGGGACGCCACCCGACCTGGCCAAACGCCGTTCTCACATCGAAAAGCGCAGGTCGGTGAGCTGTGAGGTCACCGCAATCCGGTTGTCACGGCGGGCGGACCCGCGCAGTCCCGGCAGCAGCGGATCTCCTGGGAAAACACGGGGGAAGGCGACGGATCCGGCCGCCGGGAGGACCGTTGGGGCAGCGGCGGTGAAATTTCGGAAATCGCCGCTTCTCCAGTGGTTTACATTTGTTTACACATGCGGGAGTGGCCGCCGTCACCCGCACTCCACCGGTCCGGCGTATCCGGATCCGCACTTCCACCGGCTGGGAAGGTCCGCAGCAGCCGGAGTGACGCCCGATCGTCTACGCTGACTGCCCGATCCGACCGCGTCGGCGGTCGCTCGAGCAAATTCGAGGTACGCGATGTTCAGCGTTTTCCGGCGGCGGCGGAGCCGGCGTCCCCTATCCGTCACCGTGTGTGTGGCAGTCGCCGCCTTCGGTACGGCGCTGATCCCCGGCACCGCGGTGGCGGCACCCACCGCGGCCGCACCCGCCGTGACGGTGTACCCGGGCATGGAGATCCGGCACACCGAGATAGCCGACGGGAAGGCGGTCACCACCCGCTGCACCGTGGGACTCACCGGTTCGATCGGCTCGGCCCAGTACGCGGTGACCGCCGGCCACTGCTACCACCAGGGAATCGTCACCGACAAAGTCGGTAGCCCGATCGGCTGGTTCGAAACCCATCGCCCGGACGAGGGCCTGAAGTTCGGTTTCGGATTGATCCGCCTGTACGACGGGGTCGGCGTCGCCGCCTCCATGGGACGCTTCGGGCTGTCCACGGTGGATATGAAACCGCAGCTCGGGCAAGAGATCTGCAAGATCGGTGCGACCACCGGATGGACTTGCGGGTCGATCACCGAGGCCAATGAGGAATGGCTCTACGCCACCAACGCGCTCGGCGCCGAGGCCGGCGATTCCGGTGCGGTGGTGTACCGCCAGACCGCCGACGGGCACGCCGCGTTCGTCGGGATCCTGGTGGCCTACGACGACGCCCAAGGTCACAGCGCGGTCGTGGAACCGGCCGCGCTGCTGTTCGACCAGATCGACCGGTACGGCCCGACCCGCAAGGACCAGTTCGTCTGGTACCGGGTCTGATCCACCGGCCGGCTCCGCTATCGTCGGTCCCCATGCGACCCGGACCGGGCGAGGTACTGCACTTCTCCGAAGACCCGACGATCGTCCGCTTCATCCCCCATACGGCCGCGACCGCCCGGCAGTCCGAACCGTATGTCTGGGCGGTGGACGCGGCCCGCGCACCGGACTACTGGTTTCCCCGGCAGTGCCCCCGGGCCATGGGGTGGGTCACGCCGGAGACGACCGACGATGACCGCGCGAGACTGCTGGGCCCCGGCGGCGGAGAACGGGTACACGCGATCGAATACCGGTGGCTGGACGACCTGCGCACGGCCCGGCTCTACGCCTACCGGCTCCCGGCGGCGGCCTTTCGTCCGTTCGGCGCTCCGGTTCCGCACGCACACGTCTCCACCGAAATAGTCGAACCACTCGCTCCGCCGGAGCCGGTCGGCGACCTCCTACGACTGCACGAGGAAGCCGGTATCCAGCTGCGGGTACTACCCGAACTGGAGCCCTTCTGGCAGGCGCTGACCGCCGGCACACTGGGTTTCAGCGGCATCCGATTGCGCAACGCGCGCTGACGGATCCGTAGGCCGCGATTCCCGGCGAACGGCGCGGGGGCCGCGGTGCGGTGGTCAGCGCACTCGCTGCCGGTCCGCGGCCCGGACCGCGCTGCGGTAGCGATCCGCGATCAGCCGGACCACGGCGGGATGGACTCCGATCGGCTCGGCCACCCCGGTCGCGTCCGCCTGGTGCAGCCGCTCGTGGAACAGCCCGTGCGCGAGTAGATAGGAGGCGATGAACACCCGCTCCCGCCCGGCCTCGCGCAGCTGCGCCACGACTTCGGGAACGCGGGGCGCCCCGGTGGCGACGTAGGCGGTGCGCACCGGAGCCGCGAGCTGTGCGGTGAGCATGGCGGCGGCCCGGCGCACATCGGCGCGAGCACGCGCATCCGAGGATCCGGCGGCCGCGAAGACCACGGCGTCGCCGGGCCGCCAACCGGCCGCCCGCAACCGAACGGCCATGATGCGCGCCAGTGCGGGGTCGGGACCCATCGCCGCGGTGACGGTCACCGCGGGATGTCCGCTGTCGTCCACCTCGCGGGGTACGTCCTGGTAGACGTGATATCCGGAGGCCAGAAAGGCCGGCACCACGACGGCCGGAACGGAATCACCGGCCACCACGGCCCGGGTCGCCAGATCGCGCAACACCTCGGCGGGCGACGGTCCGAGCACATCGACGAACGCCGTACGCACGGCCGGGTTCACGCAGTCGTCCATGGCCGGTCCCGCTGTCGGCTCGGGCGTACAACCGCAGTTCGAGTAGCCGGGCGCGGCAGCGCGGCGGCCGGCGGAACCGGGCGCGCCGGAGTGACCGCACCGGGCCTCCGGGGTGCCGGGCCGCCGGTCCAGTTCGTGCCCGACCGCTTCGGCCAGCGCGGCGATCATCTGCACACCCTTGGCACTGCGGGTGCCGTGCGCTACCAGCACCAGCGCGGGCGGTGGCCGCCTCACCCCGGCACCACCGTCCGGATATAGCGCGCGTTGCGCGCCGGGGCGGCGGCCGGTGGCGCCGTATCGGCATTGTTGTCGGTGCATTCGGCCGGATCCATGGCCAGCCGGTACCCGCGCTTGACCACCGTCTGGATCGCCTTGGGGGTGCCCAGGCCCGCCCGCAGCCGCGCGATCGCGGTCTCCACCGCGTGCGTATCGTCGCCGCCGCCGGGCAGCGCCGCCAGCAGGTCCTCGCGGGAGACCACCCGGCCCGGCTGGCGGGCCAGTGAGCGCATCAACGCCATGGGCGCCGGGGCGAGCTGTTTCACCGTGCCGTCCACCACCACGCACGCGCCCCGCACGCTGATGGTGTGGCCGGCGGCATTGATGCGGCCGGCCCGGCGCGGAAGTTCCTCGGCGACATGGCGGGCCAGCGCGCCCAGCCGGGCGCGGCCGGGCATCGTGGTGGGCACGCCGAGTTCCTCGAGCGGGGCCGCGGTGATGGGGCCGACACAGGCGGCGAGCACCCGGCTGCGCAGCGCGTGCAACACCCCCTCCAGGACCCCGGTCTCCTTGGCGCGCATCAGCATCGAGGCCACGGCCGGGGCGCTGGTGAAGGTCACACAGTCGATCGCGGAGGTCACGACGGCCTCGATCAGCTGATCCATCGGACCGCGGTCGGCGGGCGGCTCCCACCGGTACACCGGTACGGGCACCACATCGGCGCCCGCGCACCGCAGTACTTCGCAGAAGTCGGGGATCGGCTCCCATTCGGTGGTGGCGCCGTGCAGCTGGACCGCGATCCGCACGCCCTCGACGCCTTCGGCGAGCAGATGATCCAGCACCTCGGCCGAGGACTCCGACGCCGGCGACCACTCCTCGCGCAGTTCCGCGGCCCGGATCGCGCCTTTGGCCTTCGGGCCCCGTGCCAGCATCCGGGCGCCGCCCAGGGTCGCACGTAACTGTTCGGCCAGGCCCCAGCCCTCGGCGGCCTCCATCCAGCCGCGGAAACCGATACCGGTGGTGGCCACCGCGATCTGCGGTGGATCGGCGACCAGCTCACCGGTCACCCGTTCCAATTCGGTGTCGTCGGCGAGCGGGATGATCCGGATGGCCGGTGCGGATACGACCGACGCACCCCGGCGGGTGAGCAGGGTGGCGAATTCCTCGGCCCGCCGGGCCGCGGTGAGACCGATCGTGAAACCGGCCAGCGAGGCATTCGTCTCCGGAACCGTCATACCGGGCAGCCGTCCGGGGCCACTGTCACGGGCCGGTCCGAGATCAACACCTGTCCGTCGTCCACGCGCACGGAATATACCGGCAGGCGCGTCGTCGCGTCGTCCAGGCACCGGCCGTCGAGCAGGGAGAATGCCTGCTTCAACAGCGGTGACGCGACCACCGGCTCACCGCCGCGGTCGCCGACGATACCGCGCGACATCACCGCCGCCCGGCCGAACGGATCGATATTGCCGACCGCGTACAACGTGCCCTCGGGCAGCAGGAACAGGGCCGCCTGGGCGCCGCCGGGCAGCAGCACGGCCACACCGCGGCCGGGGATCAGGTACTCGAGCGGGCACGCCCGGGTCCACCCGGTGATCGTGGCCCGATCAATTGCCGTGATGTCGATGACGGTCATTGAGCCTCCTTTGAAGCTGGTACATGCGGTCCGCGTAGGCCGCGGCACAGGCGGAGGAATCGCATCACTGCGCCTCCTCAGAAGCGGGGTCCATGCGGTCCGCGGAGGCCGCGGCGAAGGCGGAGGTATCGCATTACTCATTGGTACCGGCGGCCTGTTTCCTGACGGTTAAGCCGTCATTTCTCGTGCGTAGCGACCGGTGTGCTGCCACCTCGATCGCGGTTGCGCGCCGCGGGCTGCGCACCGGGCCGGGCTGTGCGCATCCGGCCCGCCCGGCACGCCCTGCGTGGTCCCGCTCCGCTGCCTCCTCCTGGCGTACTGGGCCGGGCGGCTCCATTGCGGCCTGCCCGGCATGCCCTGCGTAGTTACGCTCCGCTGCCGCCTGCGGGCATACCGGGCAGGCCGAGCAGCACCGGGACCTTGCGCTCACCGCTGTCGTCGAAGGCGATGGTCGGGTCGGCCTCGGCCGGGGCGTTGACGAACGAGACGAACCGCGACAGCTTCTCCTCGTCGTCGAGGACCGCGGCCCACTCGTCGCGGTAGCCGGCCACATGGTCGGCCATCGCCTGCTCCAGATCGGCGGCGACCCCGAGGCTGTCCTCGCACACCACCTCGCGCACGTAGTCGATACCGAGATCCTCCTGCCACGGCGCGGTGCGCTGCAGCCGGTCCGCGGTGCGGATGTAGAACATCAGATAGCGGTCGATATAGGCGATGAGCGTCTCGTCGTCGAGGTCGCCTGCGAGCAGCACCGCGTGTTTGGGAGTCAGGCCGCCGTTACCGCCCACATAGAGGTTCCACCCGTTCTCGGTGGCGATGACGCCCACATCCTTGCCGCGGGCCTCGGCGCATTCCCGGGCGCAACCGGAAACGGCCAGTTTCAATTTGTGCGGCGAACGCAGCCCACGGTAGCGCTTCTCCAGCAGCACGGCCATGCCGACCGAATCCTGCTGGCCGTACCGGCACCAGGTGGAACCGACGCAACTCTTCACCGTGCGCAGCGATTTACCGTACGCGTGGCCCGATTCCATACCGGCGTCCACCAGGCGCTTCCAGATGAGTGGCAGCTGTTCCACCCGCGCGCCGAACAGGTCGATCCGCTGCCCGCCGGTGATCTTGGTGTAGAGACCGAACTCCTTGGCGACCTCCCCGATCACGATCAGCTGTTCCGGGGTGACCTCGCCGCCCGGCATCCGCGGCACCACCGAGTAGGTGCCGTTCTTCTGCATATTGGCCAGGAAGTGGTCGTTGGTGTCCTGCAGCGCGGCCTGTTCGCCCTCCAGGATGTGATCGCTGGAGGTGGAGGCCAGAATCGAGGCGACCGTCGGCTTGCAGATATCGCAGCCGGTCCCCCGGCCGTGCCGGGTGATGAGCTCGGAGAAGGTGCGGATACCGGTGGCCTGCACGATCTGGAACAGCTCGGCGCGCGACTGGTCGAAGTGCTCGCACAGCGCCTTGGACATCTCGACGCCGGATTGTTCGAGCACCTTCTTGATCATCGGCACACAGCCGCCGCAGGAGGTGCCGGCCTTGGTGCAGGCCTTGATGGTCGGGATATCGCAGGCGCCCTCGGCGATGGCGCCGCAGATGGCGCCCTTGCTCACGTCGTTGCAGGAGCAGATCTGGGCTTCGTCGGGCAGCGCGTCGGCGCCCAGTTCCGCCCCGGCCGGGGAGATGAGCGCGGCCGGTTCGGCCGGCAGCGGCCGGCCCACCAGCGGGCGCAGCGCGGCGTACTGGGTGGCATCGCCGACCAGGATGCCGCCCAGCAGGGTCTGCGCGTCGTCGGAGATCACCAGTTTCGCGTAGGTACCCCGGGCCGCGTCGTGCAGCACCACCGACAGTGCGCCCTCGGTGGTGCCGTGCGCGTCGCCGAAGCTCGCCACATCCACGCCGAGCAGTTTGAGCTTGGTGGACAAGTCGGCGCCGGGGAACTCACCGGCACCACCCAGCAGGCGGTCGGCCACGATCTCGGCGGTGCTGTAACCGGGCGCCACCAGCCCGTAGCAGACCCCTTCGATCGCGGCGCATTCGCCGATGGCGTAGATATTCGGATCGGAGGTGGCCAGCCCCAGATCGGTGATCACGCCACCGCGCGGGCCGACCTCGAGCCCGGCGTCGCGGGCGAGCTGATCCCGCGGCCGGACACCCGCGGAGAACACCACCAGCGCGGCATCGATCACGGTGTCGTCGGACAGGGTGACCCGCAGCCGTTCGGCCGGGCCGGCGGCCGTGTCGCGTTCGATCCCGGCGGTGCCCACCCCGGTGTGCACCCGCAGTCCCAGGTCGGTGACCAATTTCTCCAGGATCGCGCCGCCGCCCTCGTCGATCTGGGCCGGCATCAGGCGGTCGTTGTACTCGACCACGTGCGGGGTGAGCCCGAGCAGCCGCAGCGCGTTGGCGGCCTCCAGCCCGAGCAGGCCACCGCCCACGACCACGCCGTGGGCGCCGGGCCCGGCCGCGTCGGCCGCGGCCCGGATACCGTCCAGGTCCTCGATGGTCCGGTAGACGAAGCATTCCTGGTGTTCGTGCCCCGGCACGGGCGGTACGAACGGGTAGGAACCGGTCGCCAGGACCAGCGCGTCGTAGTCGAGCACTTCACCGGAAGTGGTGGTGACCTTCTGCGCGTCCCGGTCGATGGCCTCGGCCCGCTGGCCGAGGCGCAGGTCGACCAGTTCGTCGCCGGCGTACTCGTTACCCGGTAGCGCCAGCGAGGCGGCGTCCCAGTTGCCGACGTAGGAGGACAGGCCGACCCGGTCGTAGGCGGCCAGTTTCTCTTCGCCGAGGACGACGACCTGCCACTGCCCCGACTCGTCCCGGGCGCGGACGGCCTCGACGAACCGGTGCCCGACCATGCCGTGACCGGCGACGACGACTGTTCTGCGCTGTGCGTTCATGGTGTCCTCCGTGGGGATCCGGGGTCAGAGGGTCGCCGACGACCGGGCGGACCGGGATTCGGTGGGCTGGGAGTTGCGGGAACCGGGTTCGGCCCGCCGGACCAGGGCCTCGGCCGCCGCGACGACCTCGCGGTCGCGGGCCGGGGCGCCGGGGCGGCGCAGGAACACCGCCCAGGTGACCAGAGCGCAGGCGATGTAGAACACCGTGAACACCCAGAAGGCGGTGGTCGCGGACTGGGTCGAGGAGTACGACGACCGGAGCACCAGGTTGATGCCGACACCGCCGAGGGCGCCGATGGCGCCGACGAAACCGATCAGCGCACCCGAGGTGTTCTGCGCCCAGGCGGCACGTTCGGCGGGACCGGCGTCCAGGCTGCGCGATTTGGCGTCGAAAACCGACGGGATGATCTTGGTGACCGATCCGTTGCCCAGTCCGGACAGGACGAACAGCGCCACGAACCCGGCCACCAGCGCGCCCAGCACCGGACCGGAGAAGCCCTTGTGCGAGCCGTCGGCAACCGTCGATGCCGTGGCCACCGCGATCGCCGCGACCATCATGGCCGCGAAGGTGAACAGGGTGACCCGGCTGCCACCGATCCGGTCGGCGAGTTTGCCGCCGTAGGGTCGGGCGATCGACCCGAGCAGCGGTCCGATGAAGGCGATCTGCGCGGCGTGCAGCGTGGCCTGGGCCGCGGTGTCCCCACCGGCGATGAAACTGATCTGCAGGATCTGCCCGAACGCGAAGCTGTACCCGATGAAGGAACCGAAGGTGCCGATGTAGAGGAAAGAAACCGCCCAGGACTGCGGCACTTTCAACGCGGTGAGCATGAAGGACAGATCGGCCTTCTGATTGGGCAGGTTGTCCATGAACAGCGCCGCGCCGAGACCGGCGAGCACCACCAGCACCAGATAGGTCGCGCAGATGACCGAGGCGTACGCGTTACCGAGGGTCGCGATGACCAGCAGCCCGAACAACTGGATGACCGGCACGCCGATATTGCCACCGCCCGCGTTCATCCCCAGGGCCCAGCCCTTGAGCCGCTGCGGGTAGAAGGCGTTGATATTGGTCATCGAGGAGGCGAAATTGCCGCCGCCCAGACCGGCGAACGCCGCGACGACCAGGAAGGTCGTATAGGAGGTGCCGGGCTGGTTCACGAAGTACAGGGTGAGCACGGCCGGCACCAGCAGTGCGGCGGCGCTGAACACCGTCCAGTTACGACCGCCGAACCGGGCCGTGGCGACCGTGTACGGGATCCGCAGGATCGCGCCGACCAGTGTCGGTACGGCGACCAGGAAGAATTTGCCCGCCGCGTCGATCCCGTAGGTCTCGGCCGGCATGAACAGCACCATGACCGACCAGATGGACCAGATCGAGAATCCGATGTGCTCGGCCACGACCGACCAGATCAGATTGCGTGTGGCGATCTTCTTACCGCCGGCCGCCCAGGCCGCGGTGTCCTCGGCGTCCCAGCGCTCCAGCTTCGGCCGCCGCAACATCGCCGACAGGGCGTCGCCGCGGCTTTCGGTCTGCGTGCTCAAAAGGGCCTCCCAACGTGGTTCGACCCCACGGTAGGAAACCGGTATTGCGAAAATGCTGCCCGAGATGACCGTCGAATCAACGGTTTCTCACGCGGTTCGCGGCGCTCAGGTGAGCAGGCCGCCGATGTTAATTCGTTGTGTCATCGGCATTTCCGCCGGTGACGAAGTGCCCATATCCGCCGCGGAACGCGGTGAGGGATGAGCCGATGATGACCCGCGTCACCTTCCGGCGCAACTCCGGACGCCGGTTCCGGTGCCGGGCACCGGTCCCGTGTGGCCGCTCAGCGCGGGGAAACGGAGTCCTCGAGCATCCGCGGTTTACACGCCTGCCAGGCGCCGGTCAGCAGCACCAGCACGGAGACACAGAGCAGTGCGAACGGGGCGGCCCAGCCGCCGGTGACCGTATGGAGCATGCCGAACACCAGTGGTCCCACACAGGCCAGCGCGTAACCGACGCCCTGCGTGAAGCCGGACAGGGCGGCCGAACCGGCCGGGGTCCGGGTGCGCAGGTTGATGAGGGTGAGTGTCATCGGGAAGGTACTCGGGCCGAGACCGAGGATCGCCACCCACAGGATGGGCGCGCTCATGGGCGCGAAGAACAGCCCGGCGAAGGCCACGAAGAAACATGCGGCACACCCCACGACCACCGGGTACGGGTTGGCGAGCCGGGCGGCCACCGTGGGTGCGGTGAGGGCGGCGATCAGTCCGACGAGGGCGAACAGCGCGACCATCGAGCCGCCGAAGGCCGCGTCGGCACCGGCGTCGGCGAGGATCGTCGGCAGCCAGGTGAACACCGAGTAGGTGGTCAGCGAGGTCATCCCGAAGGTGGCCGCCATCCCCCAGGCCAGGGGCGAGCGCCACACCTTCGGAGCCGGGGCGCTCCCGGGATCCGGCACACCTGTCGTGTCCGCCGCCGCGCGGGCGCGCCGGGTGCGCAGTACCCCGATCCAGGGGACGGCCGCCGCGAAGCCGAGCAGGGCCCATACCCCCAGGGAGACGCGCCAGCCGTGCGCTTCCGCCAGCGGCACCGCGATCAGCGCCGGCAGTACGGTACCGATCTGCACCATGGTGATGTAGAGCGCGCTCACCGTGGCGAGCCGGTCCGGGAAATAGCGTTTGACCAGCGGGGGAACCACGATATTACCGATCCCCATACCGCCGAGCGCGAGCGCGGAGAACAGCAGTAGTTCGACCGTCCCCGAGACGAGGACCCGCACGAGCATGCCGGTCCCGGCGGCCGCCATCGCGAGCAGCACGGTCCGTTCCAAGCCGAGTCTGCGGGCCAGGATCGGCGCCAGCAGCCCGGTCACCGAGAACATGAGGGTCGGGATCATCCCGAAGACACCGACGACGGCGGTGGAGTAGCCGATATCGCGCCCGATGTCCTCGGCGAGTGGGGTGAACGCGGTGACGGCCACCCGGAGCACGAGCGCGGACATGACTATTGCCGCGAGGACCAGTAAACGGCCCTCGATCAGTTTGCGTTTCCGCTGCTCGAGAGGTGTTTCGGCCGCTTGGGAGGTCTCGGGCAGCGCAGCAGTCACCGGGAAATCATAGGATGACCCTATGACCGGGGCAATAATATTGTGATGGGCGGTACTCTGTTGCCGTGCAAAGCGTGCGCCGCACCAGTCTCATCGCCCAGGTCACCGAGCAACTCAAAGAGGATATCCGCTCGGGGCGCTGGCCGATCGGGACGCGGATCCCCACCGAGCCCGAATTGGCCGAACTCACCGGCACCGGCCGCAACACCCTACGCGAGGCCGTCCAGGCGCTGGTCCATGCCGGCATGCTGGAACGGCGGCAGGGTTCCGGTACCTACGTCATAGCCACCTCCGAGGTGGGCGGGACACTCACCAAATACTTCGCCGAAGCCGCCGAACGCGATGTCCTGGAATTACGTCACGGACTCGAGGCCACCGCCGCCGCGCTGGCCGCGCACCGGCGCGACGATACCGATATCGCCACCCTGCGCCGGCTACTCGACGACCGCAACCGGCTGTGGCGAGTGGACCGGGCCGCGGCCATCGAGGCCGATGTCCAACTGCACCGGGCGATCGTGCTCGCCAGCGGCAACGCCGTGTACATCGAGTTCTACGACTCGGTCCTGGGCTACATCGAATCCGGGATTCGTTCGCGCACCGACCGTATCGACAGCTGGTACGCCGCCGAACATCGCGAACTGGTACAGGCCATCATCGACGGTGACGCCGAGAAAGCCGCCCGGACCACTCGATGCTTCCTCGACACCCTGCTGGCGGATTACCGCGACCACTAGGCGTACCTCCGCCTTCGCTCCGGCCGTGCGCGCCCAACAGCACCCTCGGGCGCAGTCCTGGCCGGGTTCCCTCGAGGTTACGGACCGATCACCCGGGTGTGCGGCTCCGCCGTGAGCGGGATTTGCAGCGATCGTCATCGCGCGCCACGCGGTGGAAACACCCGGCTTCTAGCGTTTTCTCACGTCACAACACCGCACTCGACCGCCCGGCTCCCACGGCCGGGCGCCCCGGTCCGGGGGGCGTCGAGTAACGACGAGAGGGGCGCCGATGACCGCGACAGCCGACACCGGCCGGCAACCATCCGATACCGCAACGATTTTCGTCCACCAGCGCCGGGGTCGCTGGATCGACCGGTGGGAACCGGACAACGAGCGGTTCTGGAGATCCGGCGCCGACCGCACGGCCAAGAAGAACCTGGTGTTCTCGGTTTTCGCGGAGAACCTGGGCTTCAGTGTCTGGGTCCTGTGGGCCAGCGTCGTCACCGGAATGGGCGCTGCCGGTTTCGCATTCCTGGACGGGCTCGGCAAAGGTGACCCGGCCGCGGTCAGCAATGCCCTGCTGCTCACCTCCATCCCCACCCTGGTCGGTTCGACCCTGCGCATCCCCTACACCTTCGCCATCCCCCGGTTCGGCGGGCGGGCCTTCACGGTGTTCAGCGCCGCCATGCTGCTCGTCCCCACCCTCGGCCTGGTTCTCTTCGTCAACCAGCCCGAAACTCCGATGTGGGTGTTCGTGGTCCTGGCCGCACTGTCCGGTTTCGGCGGCGGCAATTTCTCCTCGTCGATGGCGAATATCTCGTTCTTCTTCCCGGACGGGAAGAAAGGCGCCGCGCTCGGAATCAATGCCGCGGGCGGCAATCTCGGTGTCGCGCAGACCCAGCTGCTGGTGCCGCTGCTGATCACCCTCGGCACTCATCTCACCGCGAAGGACGCGGCCGGATACCGCTTCGGGATCACTCTGGCGGTCCTGGTGTGGATTCCGTTCATCCTGGCCGCCGCGTTCGGCGCGCTGCGGTACATGGACAGCCTGTCCACCGCGCAATCCGACGGACGCTCCTACAAACCCGCGCTGACCAATCACCACACCTGGGTGATGGCGTTCCTCTACATCGGCACGTTCGGTTCGTTCATCGGATTCTCGTTCGCCTTCCCGACGCTCATCAAGGCCAACTTCCCGGAACTGGCGACCATCGGCTGGATCACCACCCTCGGAAATCTGGCGTTCCTCGGCGCCCTCGTCGGCTCCTTCTCCCGGCCGTTCGGCGGCTGGCTCTCCGACAGACTGGGCGGCGGCGCGAATATCACCATCGCGGTGTTCGGCGGGATGGCCGGCGCGGTCGCACTCATCATGGCCGCGCTCGAGATGAAGAGTTTCCCGCTCTACCTGCTGGCCTTCCTGGTGCTCTTCGTGCTCGCCGGTATCGGCAACGGCTCCACCTACCGGATGATCCCGTCCATCTTCAGCGCCCAGGCCAAGAAGTACGCCGCCGAGCACGATCTCGCGCCGGCGGAAGGGGCGGCCTCGGCGAAGCGGCAGGCGGGTGCGGCCATCGGGGTCATCGGAGCGGTCGGTGCCTTCGGCGGTTTCGTACTCCAGCAGGCACTGCGCCTGTCCAACACCAATTTCGGCACCATGGCGCCCGCGTTCTGGGCCTACGCCGCCGCGTTCCTGGTGATGGCCGGGGTCACCTGGTGGTTCTACCGCCGCGCCTCATTCGCGGTGGGCCGGGTGCCGTCGCTGGCGTACGCCAACGTCTGAGGGCTCCGCAGCCAGGGCAGGGCCCGGTCGATTCGATACCGGCCGGGCCCTCACTCATCTCGGGTCCCGCGTGGAGCAGACCAGGCCCAGAGTAAACGGTGTCCGGCCTGCGGCACCCTCAACCCCGCCCTGACATTGTCGGATCGGGTGTTCGGCTGCGGATGCGGATACCACGCCGACCGCGACCTCAACGCCGCCGTCAACCTCGCTGCCTGGCCGACACTCCGCAGGCAAGACCCACCACGATCCCCGGAACTCCGAGCAGGGGGCCGGGTTATCAATGCCCGCCGACGGGAAGGCGCTGACCGGCACCCGATGGATGCCGGTGCAACCGGCCCGGACGACGCGGGAACCAAGGCTCAGACCCGGTCGGGGTATGCGCCGAGGACGAGGGCGGTGCCCGATAACTTGTCGAGTTATCGGGCACGCTGTCACAGCAGGAATCGCACCATATCCGCCGTCCGGACCAACCCCGGCAACGCTTCCGGCGTGGACCGCGGATGCAGCACATGCACCGCCAGCCGGAACATCACCGCCCGCAACAACATCTGCGGCCATTCCGGCAGATCGGACCAGCGTTCCAGCAGCCCGTCGTCGGCTCCGCCCCACGACAGCGCGTCCACCACGACCACACCCGCCGCCCACGCCGGTGGTCGCCAGTACGGAGTCAGATCGGTGAGCGCGGGTGTCTGCGCCCCCGCGAACAGCACGGTGCCGAACAGATCACCGTGCACCAGCTGCGGCGGCGTCCGCACGGGTTTGCGCAGTGTGGCCAGCTGACCGACCAGTTCGAGGCTGTGCCGGCCGTCGGGCGAGTTCTCCATCACCGCGCCCGCCGCGCGCAGCGTCCGCAACGGCACCGCCTCCCACGCCGCCCGGTCCGCGGCGACGAAGACGTCCACGTCCAGCCAGGGCGTGACCGGCGGCTGCGAGAGGAAACGGGGCCGTTCGAGGGTGGCCGTGGCCTTGTGCAGCCGCAGCGAGACCGACACCACCTCGTCGTGGCGTGGTTCCGGACAGCCCGTCATAAAGGTGTCGCACCGCCAGCCCGATACCACGTACCGGCCGTCGGTGGCCCGCACCGGGCGGGCCAGCCGCAACCCATCCACCCGCAGACTCTCCCGGACCTTCGCCGACCAGGCCGCGCGCGCATGGTCGGCGACGGGGCTGAGCACCACATCGCCGAGGCGCCAGCCGCCCTCCCAGTCACCGAGGGCGACGGGGGTCAGTTCCCGCAGACCGTATGTGGCCCGCACATGTTCGGGGGGTTCGACAGTGGTGGTCACGGCCGTACCGTACTCCCGCCACCGGGCCCCGGTATCGCGCCACACCGTGTCGTAGCACTGCCGCGACACACCGCGACCGGACCCGGTCCCACACCGCGCGCGTAGCGCGGGACCTCCGCCCGCGTACCGTTCACACGCAGGTCAGCGGCCTACCGCGGGCTCGACGGCTCAGTACACCGGCAGTGAGGGGTCGACCTGATGCGCCCAGGCGATCACGCCGCCCTGCAGATGTGTGGCGTCGGCGAAACCCGCCCGCTTGAGCGCGGCCAGCGCCTCGGCCGACCGGACACCCGTCTTGCAATGCAGCACGATCTTGCGGTTCTGCGGCAGTTCGGCCAACGCCTCCCCCGAGAGGATGCGGTCCTTCGGGATCAGCGTCGCGCCCTCGATGTGCACGATGTCCCATTCCACCGGTTCACGGACATCGATCAACTCCACATCCCCGGCGTCCAGCAACTCCTTGAGCTCCCGCGCGGTCACCGTGGAACCGGCGGCCGCGGCCTGCCCCTCCTCGGACACCACACCGCAGAACGCCTCGTAGTCGATCAGTTCGGTGATCGGCTGCCGCGCGGGATCGCGGCGCAGCTTGATGGTCCGGTAGCTCATATCGAGTGCGTCGTACACCATGAGCCGGCCCAGCAGCGGGTCGCCGATACCGGTGATCAGCTTGATGGCCTCGGTGACCATGACCGAGCCGATGGACGCGCACAGCACGCCCAGCACGCCGCCCTCGGCGCAGGAGGGAACCATTCCCGGCGGCGGGGCCTCCGGGTACAGATCGCGATAGTTGATCCCGCGACCGTCCGGGGCGTCCTCCCAGAACACCGAGACCTGGCCCTCGAACCGGTAGATCGAACCCCAGACATACGGTTTGCCGGCCAGCACCGCGGCATCGTTGACCAGGTAGCGGGTCGCGAAGTTGTCGGTACCGTCCACGATCAGGTCGTATTCGGCGAACAGCTGCACGGCGTTCTCCGGCTCCAGCCGGATCTTGTGCAAGCGCACGTCGATCCCGGAATTGATCTCCAGAATGGAATCGCGGGCGCTGTCCGCCTTGGGGCGGCCGATATCGGATTCACCGTGGATGACCTGCCGTTGCAGATTCGAGGCATCGACCTCGTCGAACTCGACGATGCCCAGGGTGCCCACGCCGGCGGCGGCCAGGTACAGCAGCGCCGGAGAACCCAGCCCGCCGGCCCCGATGACGAGCACCTTCGCGTTCTTCAGCCGTTTCTGCCCGTCCATCCCGAGGTCGGGGATGATCAGGTGACGACTGTAACGGGCGACCTCGTCCCTGGTCAGCTCGGCGGCGGGCTCCACAAGTGGGGGCAGGGACTGCGGTGTTGACACGTCTTCGAACTCCTCGTATCGAAATAGCCGGATGCGGTGTGCGGGGTGCGTACAGCCGGTGACCCGTGACCGCTGTGACCCGCACCCACACCGGCGTAGGTTCCCTGTACAACGCCGGCGCGAGAGTCATTCTTCCCGGTCCGGCGCCGGGACCACCGCCGGACCCGGCCCGCGCGACCCGGGGCCGCACTCAACCGCGCGGATACGGCCAGGGGTTGAAGCGGCAGGTCTTGCCGTCCATCGGGACGACTCCGTGCGGATCCAGGGCAGCGATCTCGTTGTTGGCGGTGCCGAAGGTCTGCTGCATCATCACCGGAGCCAGACCGCCCTCGCTCTCACACGGCTGATGCTCGTGGTAGCCGATAGCGTGCCCGACCTCATGGTTGACCAGGTACTGCCGGTAGGAGCCGATATCGCCGTCGAACGCCGGAGCCCCGCGCACCCAGCGCGCCTCCGACAGCACGACCCGGGCCTGATCGGAGTTGTAGCACGAGGAATCGATCGGGATATCGAAACCGCAGACCTCGCGGGTGGTCGCCCGGGCGGTGAGCGAGATCCGGAAATCCGGCTCCCCGCGATCGATGCGCTGGAACGCGAACTTGCGGTCGTGCACCCAGCTCTTCGGATTACCGAGAGTGGATTCGACCATCCGGGCCACCGAATCGTCGCCACCGAAATTCCGCGTGTCGATCCCGTTCTCGATCTCGACGGTATAGGTGAAGGTGTACTGCTCGCCCGCGCCGGCGCGGGCGGAAGCGCCCGGCACGATCCGCCAGGTGCCCTTACCGTTCTCGGTGAACTTCCCGCCCGCGGGCAGCGCCCCGATCGGCAGATCCTCCGGGAAGGTCCCGTCGCCGGGCGGTGCGCCGATGACCCCCGCACTGGCCGGCGGCGGACCGAGCGACCCGAAACCGGGATCGATCGGTTCCGCGGGGCCGCCGCGGCCGGTACGCACCGCGTCGACCACCACGAACACCGTCAGCACCAGTAGCACCGGCAACGCGTACACCCGCCACCCGTACCTGGACACGACGAAACGCAGCCGCCGCCGCTGCCCGGCCGCGGGCGGCGGATCACCCTCCGGGTCTCGGCGCGCGCGCAGCGGCTCCCGGGATCCGTCGCCGGGCGACATCTCCGTCGTCGCCCGCGCGGCGACCGCGAGCTCTGAATCCTGGGGGCGGTGCGCGCTGCGCCCGCCGCCGGAGGGGTTTTCCGGTCGGTCGGTCACGGCTCCACACTCTCACAACCCGCCGTAACGGCCACAATGGAAGTACCCCCGGCAACCATGCCCCCGGTACGCGCGAGCCACTTCCCGGCATTCCCGAAGGGCACCAGACGGATCGGGGCCGTTCCCGGGTTCACCAACCCGGGTCGGCAACAGCATCGTAAGCGAGTATGGTGCTCGAAAGACCCGGTACACACCCCTTTGCCGGGGAATCGACTGGGAGATCCGAATATGACCGACCTCGTGGACCGGATGACGTCCCGCTCGTCGTCCGGCACCGCCCCCAAACGTGGCACCCGGCTTCCCCGTGACGAGCGGCGCCAGCAACTACTCGCGGCCGCCAGCGAGATCTTCGTCCTACGCGGCTATCACGCCGCCGGTATGGACGAGATCTCCCAGTGCGCCGGCGTCAGCAAACCGGTGCTGTATCAGCACTTCACCAGCAAGCTGGAGCTGTACCTGGCCGTCCTGCAGAACTATGTCGACATGCTGGTGTCGAGCGTGCGCCAGGCGTTGCGCTCCACCACCGACAACAAGCAGCGCGTGCGCGCGGCGGTCGCGGCCTACTACGACTTCGTGGACAACGAGATGCAGGGCTTCCGGCTGGTCTTCGAATCCGATCTCACCAACGAACCCCAGGTCCAGCGCCGCGTCGAACAAGCCACCGAAGCCTGCGTGGACGCGGTCTACGACCTCGTCGCCCACGATTCCGGCCTCGACCCCTACCGGGCCCGCATCCTCGCGGTCGGCCTGGTGGGCGCGAGCCAGTTCACCGCCCGGTACTGGCTGGAAGCCGACCGCCCCATCCCCAAGGACGAAGCCGTGGACACCACGGTCGCACTCGCCTGGGGCGGCCTCAAACACGTCCCTCTCCATCCGATCGGCTGACCCGCCACCGGCCGGAACACGACGAAGCCCCTGCCGAACCGGCAGGGGCTTCCGTTCGTCCGGGCCCGGTACTCAGACCGCGGCGAAACCCACCCGGCCGCCGGTCACGGCCCCGATCTCCACGTAGGCGACCTTGCCGGCCTGGATCAGGTACTTGCGGCCCTTCTCGTCGGCCAGCGCCAGGACCCCGCCGGTAGCGGCCAGCGCCTCGGAAACCAGAGCCTCGACCTCATCCGGGCTCTGCGCGCTGGCGATGACGAGTTCACGCGGGCTATCCGAAATACCGATCTTGACCTCCACGGCCAACCTCCGAACCTAGAGTCCTGTGCTGTCCCAGTAAGGCTAGTTGAGCCACCGCGGCCCGGACACACGACGGGGTGCGCTGTCAGCGAACAGTGTTTATTTGCGGCGCCTCCGGCGCCGCGGGTCGGGGCCCTGTGACCCCGATTCTTCCCTCCCCCCCCCCATGGGGGGGCGGCGAAGGACCCCCGGGAGACAAGAACGG